>DATADG010000263.1:0-5116 GCA_036258655.1 Gemmatimonadales bacterium
CTCCATTGCCCACTCGGCCGTGATCAGGGGCTCGTTGTAGGAGCTCACTACCAGCCTCGCATCCTGCCGTTCCGCGACTCGCACCAAAGACTCCGCTGTGACCTCCTCCGCGTCGGTCGTGGCACGCTCGTCCCGTAGCGATTGCGAGGTGAGCCAGTTCTGGCAGTACCCGCAGTGGAAGTCGCAGCCCAGCATGCCGAACGTCAGCGCGTCGGCGCCGGGGAGCACGTGGAAGAACGGCTTTTTCTCCACCGGATCGCACTGGAGTGCGGCGACGTAGCCGTGCGGCACTCGGAGCCTGCCGTCCTGGTTGAAACGGACTTTGCAGATCCCCCGCCGGCCCTCACGGATGAGGCAGCGATGACCACAGGCAAAGCAGCGAAGGGCGCGGTCCGGGAGAGCCTCCCAGAGCCGGCCTTCATTGGTGAGGGCGTCGATCGTGGTCATAGGTGAAAAGTAGGCGGTCAGGCAGTCAGGCGGGCGGCGGTATTACCTTGTGGATGCGGCCTCGGCCCCTGCTGCGTGCTGCGCTGCGGCGACTGGAAGCGCGCTGTTCCACATTCCGCACACTTCGGCCCAGCTGCCGTCGGACCTCTGCCTCCAGATGCCGATCCAGTTCGCCTGGTCCCGGATCGGCTCGCCGCCGTCCTTGGGCGTGAGCGTCCACTCGTAGACGCTGCGCTCGAAGGCCAGATTCCCCGAGAGCGTGAGCTCGCGCTCGGGCATTGTCAACTCGGTCATGCTGTAATGCTGGAAGAATTCCTTGAGCCAGCTATTAATCTGTTCTCTGCCCATCAGTCGTGGCGAGTTCGGCGGCAGCAGTACCGCATCCTCGGCGAGATAGCGGGTGATCCCGTCGGCATCGCTCCTGATCCAGGCGACATCGATCCGCTCCCGCATTGCGTCAATTGATTCCTTGCTCATCGGACCTCCTTCCCGGTAGGAACTGGATGCTCTCACCCTTGAATCCAAGTGCTCGCATGTGGGGTGAAGAAAGAGACACTCTCATCTGCCTGGCCCGTGATTCTTGGAGAGCCCTCGAATCGGCAACTTAGCTTACGTACCACGGATGGCTAGAGCGTGGAGGGACCGGTGGACTCGCACAAACACCGGAGTCTCGCGTTGAACTTCCGTTGTCTGCGGCACTGAGGGGCCTCGCCTCCCGACAAAAGAACGCAGTCGTTCAGCGAGGCACCCTCAGCGCCGCTGCCAGCATCTGTGGCCATGGCGTCACGCCGTACTTGGACTCGTCCATGTACCACGAGGCGCTGGAACGCTGGCCAACCCTCCTTGGAAACGATACCTTCTTCCTCTCCATTCAGGCGACTCATCCAGTTTCAGCTCGGAACAAGATCTCTATGCGCACCCCCAGCGTATCTCTTCTTCTGTCCTCACTCACGCTGCTCGCCCCACTCGTGTCAGCAGCGGCGCAGGACACCACCAAAGTCGTTGTCGTCGACACCACCACCAAGTACAAGAGCGATAGCCTCCCACTCAAGCCGGAGCGAACCTTCCGCTACGACACCGACGAAGGGACCTGGGTCTCGCTCGACGTCTCGCCCGATGGCAACACCATCGTGTTCGAGCTGCTGGGCGACCTCTACACCATGCCGGTCCAGGGCGGCGAAACCCGGCGGATCACCTCCGGTCTGCCGTTCGACTCGCAGCCCCGCTTCTCGCCCGACGGCAAGCGCATTGTGTTCCTGAGCGACCGAGATGGCGCGGAGAACGTGTGGACCTGCGACACGGATGGGACCAAGCTCCAGCAGGTGACCCGCAGCAAGACCAGCCTCTACGCCTCGCCGGTGTGGACTCCAGACGGCGACTACGTCGTGGTCTCCCGCCAGGAGGACCCGCTCGCGTCCCTCTACCAGCTCTGGATGTATCACAAGGACGGCGGCTCCGGCGTCAGTCTCACCAAGGCCGATAGCGGGCAGAACTCGGTGGGGCGAGTCGGCGGCCGGCCCGGCATCGACGCACTTGGGCCCGCATTCGGGTCGGACCCGCGCTACATCTGGTACGCCCGCCACCGGGGCGGCTTCGGCTACAATCTCACCTTCCCGCTCTGGCAGCTCGCGACCTACGACCGGGAGACCGGGAAGATCGTAGTCCAGAGCGACATCTACGGCAGCTCGATGCGGCCAGTCCTGTCGCGGGACGGCAAGTGGTTGGTCTACGCCACCCGTCACGACGGCGAGACCGGGCTCCGGCTGCGGGATCTCTCGACTGGGAGTGAGCGCTGGCTCCGCTATCCGGTGCAGCGGGACGACCAGGAGTCGCGCTACACCCGCGACCTCATGCCGGGCTCATCGTTCACTCCCGACAGCAAGGCGCTCATCACCAACTACGCCGGCAAGATCTGGAGAGTCGAGGTGCCGAGCGGGAGGGCGACGGCGATCCCGTTCCGGGTGCGAGTGGAACAGGAGGCGGGGCAGCTGGTGAAGTTCTCCTACCCGGTGGACACCGGCGACGTGCTGGTGCGCCAGATCAGAAATCCGGTCTCGTCACCGGACGGGAAGCGCATCGCGTTCAGCGCGCTCGACCGGCTCTACGTGATGGACTGGCCCAAGGGTACGCCCCGTCGGCTTACCCGCGACACCGTGCACGAGCAGGTGCCGGCGTGGTCACCCGATGGCAAGTGGATCGCCTATGTGAGCTGGAGCGACAGCGGCGGGACGGTCATGCGAGTCAGGTCCGACGGCGGCAAGCCCGAGCGTCTGGTCACCGCGCGCGGCTTCTTCGATCTCCCGGCCTGGTCGCCCGATGGAAGACGCATCGTGGTAGTGCGCGAGCCGCTCGATCTCCGGCTCCGCGAGCGCGATCCCACCGGCTACGACCTCGCCTGGCTCCCATCGAATGGTGGTCCGCTCACCCGGATCGCGTTTATCTCGCCCGGCGGGCGGCCGCACTTCGGTCAGGACACGGCGCGCATCTACATCACCGATCCGAATGACGGGCTGGTGTCGATGCGCTGGGACGGCACCGATCGGCGGATGCACCTCAAGGTCACCGGCTACAAGCCGCCGGTCGAGGGCGCGGAACCCGAATTGGCGAGCGAGATCCGGGTGAGTCCCGACGGCAAGCAAGCCGTGGCGCAGGCCGGAAATCGAGTCTACCTGGTGAGTCTGCCGAAGATCGGCGCGCAGGTGCCCGAGGTGAGCATCACGACGCCGAAGGAGGAGGTGTCATTCCCGGCCAAGCGGCTGACGCGGGTCGGCGGCGACTTCGTCAACTGGTCGAAGGACGGCAAGTACATCGAGTGGTCCATCGGCCGGAGCTACTTCCGCTACGATCCCGTCGTCGGCGATTCGCTCGACCGGCTCAAGATCTCGGCCGACTCGGCGCGGGCCGATTCGCTGGAGAAGATGGAGGCAGCGGGCAAGGCCGACACCGCGGCCAAGGCGCGGGCCGACTCGATCGCGAAGCTGCCCGGCTACGAGGGCGAGCGGCTGGACATCACCATCAAGGCGCCTCGCGACGTGCCTAGGGGGACGGTGGTGCTCCGAGGCGCGCGGATCATCACCATGAAGGGCGACCAGGTGATCGAGAAGGGTGACGTGGTGGTGAAGGACAACCGCATTGTACACGTGGGGCCGCAGGGCAGCGCGGGCGGGGGGGCAGGAGGCAACACGGGCCAGCAGACGGTGATCGACGTCGCCGGTAAGACCATCATCCCGGGGCTGATCGACGTTCACTCCCACATGTGGCCCACCTGGGGCATTCACCAGACCCAGGTCTGGAAGTATCTGATCAATCTCGCGTACGGCGTCACCACTACGCGCGATCCGCAGACCTCCACGACTGATATTCTCACCTACGCCGACCAGGTCGAGACCGGCGAGCTGCTGGGGCCGCGGATTTATTCGACCGGTCCGGGTGTGTTCTGGGAGGAAAACATCCAGAGTTTAGACGAGGCGCGCCACGCGCTCCGGCGCTACAGTGAGTACTACGACACCAAGACCATCAAGCAGTACATGGTCGGAAACCGGAAGCAGCGGCAGTGGGTCATCATGGCGGCGAAGGAGCTGAAGTTGATGCCTACTATAGAAGGCGGGCTCGACTTCAAGATGAACCTCACCGCGATGATGGACGGGTATCCCGGCCACGAGCACAGCCTTCCCATCACGCCGCTGTTTCGTGATGTGGTGGAGCTGGCGGCGCGGAGCGGCATCACGTACACGCCCACGCTGCTGGTTGCCTACGGTGGCCCCTGGGCGGAGAACTATTTCTATCAGCGCTACGACATCCACGAGAATGCCAAGGTCAGGCGTTTCATGCCGCACGAGGAGATCGACAGCCGGGCCGAGCGGCGGCCGTGGGTGCGGGACAATCAGCACGTGTTCCCGCGACTGGCTGCGGACGCGACCAGGATCATCCGCGCCGGCGGCCGAGTCGGACTCGGCGGGCATAGTCAGATGGATGGACTGGGGACGCACTGGGAGCTGTGGGCCCTCGCGTCGGGTGGCATGACCTCGCTCGAGGCGCTCCGGATCGGGACGATCTATGGTGCGGAGGCGATCGGGTTCGGGAAGGATCTCGGCTCGCTGGAGCCGGGCAAACTTGCGGACCTCATCGTGCTGGACAAGAACCCGCTGGAGAACATCAAGAACACCGAAGCGATCGCGATGGTGATGAAGAACGGCCGCCTGTATCACGGTGACGATCTGAGCGAACGGTGGCCCAGGAAGCGAGAGTTGCCGGAGTTCTGGTGGTCGAACTGGGGTCCGCAGGCCGACACGCTGGGACGGCAGGCGGCGAGGTAGGAAAAGAAGCAGCACATCGAGCTATTCCTTTGAGTCCCTGGCCTCCGGCACTGAGGGTACACTCGCCTCCCGACAAAAGAACGCAGTCGTTCGGCGAGGCACCCTCAGCGCCGCTACCACGCTCCTAAACGCAACAGCTAGCTTTGCCTCGCGCAGGACATCGGAGCTATTCATTTAACCCACGCCCGTTTCGTCTTGGCGCTCTGGATGACGCTGCTCGTAACTCCGGAGTCGGCCACCCGGGCACAGTCGACCGACTCGCTCCGGATCCTGCGCCGCGCGCGTGAGGCGCAACGCGACTTCGAGCGGCGGCGCCGAGCCAATCTCCCGTATGAGTACGAGGAGCGGAGCGG
>DATADG010000264.1:0-7365 GCA_036258655.1 Gemmatimonadales bacterium
ACGAGCGTCGTATAGTCTCTTCCCGCATCTTCACATTCGATTAATTCACACTTGACTGCGGCTTGACTCTTGGCCCTCAGGATGCATTCCAGAGCGAGTTGGCATCACTCTGGGAGAGATCATGTACGCAACGCCGCTTAACTTCCTAGGGCCGCTCCAGGGAAAGCGAATGCTGGTGTGTGGAGTGGGAGCTGAAGCCGTCGGCTTTGCGCTGGCCGGCGCCGACGTGTACGGCTTCGATGCGTCCCCCACCCAAGTCGAGGCTGTCAAAGACCTTGCACGACGGCTTGGCCTTCGGGAGCAGACCCACCTTGCCATCATGGAAATGGGACAGCTCGATTACCCCGATGACTTTTTCGACGTCGTCCTTGGCAAATCGGTGCACGAGAACAGCGATCTCAAGTCCGGAGCGCGGGAGCTGGTTCGCGTCATGAAGCGCGGCGGCCGGGCTGCCTTCATCGTGCAGACGGGCGACCCTGCTGAAGAACTAATGCGGCAGGCGTTCGGCACGTCCGTGGCGGGTGAATGCTGGATTGGAGTCGAGAAGGAGCCCTGGTAAGCAGGAGAGCCACTGGTCGGATTTGAACCGACGACCGCTCGATTACGAATCGAGAGCTCTACCCCTGAGCTACAGTGGCGGGACGTCGGATGCCCTGGCGCGGATTCGAACCGCGACGCCTTTCGGCACTACCCCCTCAAGATAGCGTGTCTACCAGTTTCACCACCAGGGCGGGCCGAGCAAGATAGCCGCCACGCTGGGAGTGGTCAACTCCTGCAAACAGTCGCGTAAGTGTTTACGGGGTCAGCACTAATCGCCTCTTACTGGGCGCTGTAGGGGCTCCCTGCCAGGGGAACGCCGTTCAAGGTTATGTCCACCGTGACCGCATTCGCTATGATGATGAACTGGTCGGAGTAGGTGCCGTCACCGTTATCTCGGCACTGATTCGTTGTCGGTGGATTCGGCACACACGTTCGAAGGGCGCTGCCGTTTGCGCTGATCTGGACCAGGTCCCCGCCCCTCCCAACCGGATTCCCCTGTGCATCTCGTACGGTCACCAGCACGGTGACCTGGACGAAGAGAACGCCGCTCCGGGTGACCTCCGCAGTGCTAGTAGATGGATCCGAGGCGCCCGGCACCACCAGACTCTCGGCGGGACCGTCCAGCGGCTCGCCGCGGTACAGCAGGGTCAGTTCATCGGTGCCGCTACGCAGGGGCACATAGGATGAGGCGTATGTCCCGCCTCCATCCTCCGTCACAGGCAGCAATGCTTCGTTGGCTCCGGAGACTCTGATCGACAGGTCTCCGGCCGCGCCGGTGATGCTGTTACCAAATTCGTCCCGCAGCCGAATGGTGATCGAGGTGGCCACACCGGCGGTCCCGTTCGGCGCAGACATCGTGCTCTGCCCTGCCGCCGGCGGTCCCGGATGCACAGTGATCTCCGCGGAGGTCACTGGAGTGAATCCTTCCGCGGCGAAGATCAATCTCCGGTCACCGGTTTCTCCTCGGAGCTCGAGATTCGTGAATCTCACCCTCCCGCTCACATCGCTACGCGCCGAAGTGGAGCCGCCCAACGAGCCGCCGCCCTCGGCAATCTGCACCGAAACCCGGACGTTTTCCTGACTCAGCGGAGCACCGAAAGGATCCTGGAGCTGAAGCTCCGGCTGTTGGTGGAACGGCACACCGGCGTTTACTTCGGAAGACGGCTGGGTCACCAGCACGAGCTCCGGCCGAGGTGGCGCCACTGCCAGTGCGCTGAACGAGACTGACCCGTCGAGTCCTTCGGCTCTGGCGATGGCCTCGTACTCTCCCGGCCGGTCCCCCAGGATCCGGGCCGTGGCTGCTCTCCCGTCGGGACCGGTGATTACCGAAGTGGGACTCACTTGCCCACCACCCCTGACTTCCCATGTAACCTCGACGCCAGGAACGCCATTCCCAAAGCGATCCACGGCCCTAACCGCCAGGGATTCCGGCAGCGCGGTGCTCACCTGGGCACTTTGGCTGTCGCCAGCGACTGGGGTAAGAGCCACTGCGGCTTCGGGAGCAGCCGAGATTACGAACACCGCGACACCTGCTGGTCCCTCGATGGCAGCAGCGTGCGCTTCCACGATCTGCTGTCCGGCGGTGGTGCTCAGGGTATACTCGACGCCAGCTTGGCCGTTTGCGCCGGTTGACACCCTAGTTCCGGGCAGTGCCGCGGCACCCGGCGGGAGCACGAATTCGACCTCGACACCGGAAACTGGCCGACCGCCAGGATCTGTAACTTCGACGATAAGTGGCTCGGCGAGCGGCTGTCCTACCGTTGCGCTCAGGCCATTTCCTGGGACAGCGGAGATGCGAGCGGGTTCTCCATCCTTTGGGAGAAGGAGATCGCTGCTGCTACATCCAGCCGCGAGCAAAAGCAGGACAGCGACCGGTGAATATGCCAGGTAACTCCGGAAGCGATGCTTAATCGTCGTCGTCGTCCTCGTCCTCTTCGTAAATCTGAAAAACATCACTCTCGGCAGCGAGGAGCCCATCGGTAGTGGCCCGGAGTCGGTAGTCACCCGACTCGTTGACCTCGAGGTCATCGAAGGTGGCTACACCCGACTGGGTCTCCTCGTCCTTGTGACCCTTGAGTTTCCCGTCATCGTTTCCGGTGAGTTCAAGCTTAATCTTGAACTCCTCGCCAGTCACCCGATTTCCGTTCTGGTCCAGCACTTCCACCTGGACCGGAGGGGTTATGTCCCGTCCTCTTTCCGTGTCCGATGGCTGGGTCACGAATCCGAGCCTGCTGGGCGCGGATCCACTGCCGCCACCACCGCCACTCACGGCTGTTGCTCGAAAGCCCACGATGCCAACGCCCGAGACCACAGCATTTACCGTGTTAACACCCAGAGAAGAACCCAGGGTCCACCGCGTTTCCGCCTGACCGTTATTGCCTGTACTGCTGGTGGCAGGCGCCACGCTTCCCCCGCCAGTGCCTACGATCCAGGTTACTGCTCTTCCGGCAATGCCATTTCCATCACGATCTACCAGCCGAACGACGAGGGGTTCTCTCAACTCCTGACCCGGTTCACCCCTCTGATTGTTGCCGGAGACGGGCACAAGATCGTCCGCCGTCCCCGGGAGAGCAGTTGCAGTGAACTCGACCGGTGATCCTTCGAGACCATCCCTGGAAGCAGAAGCGGACTGGCTCCCAGTCGACGAACCCAGCACCCATGTTGTCCGGGCCAGGCCATCAGAGCCGGTGTTCGTAGAACGTGGATCAACACTGCCGTTGTTGGCGGACCAGTGGACTTCCACGTCGGCGACAGGATTACCGAATTCATCGGTCACGCGCACAATCAGCGGATCGTCGAGGTCCGTGCCGATGGGAGCAAACTGATTGTTTCCGTCCACAGCCACTATCCTTCGAGCCGGGGCCGCTCCAGCCACTGCCTCGAAGATGACCGTCAGGTCGTCGGCGCCGAACACGCTGGCCACTGCCGACTGAGTACCAACTGTGCCGCCGAGCACCCAGACAGCCTGCGCCAAACCTTCCTCGTTGGTTCTCGACTCCGGCGTAATGCTGCCGCCGCCTGCTTCGCCCTCAAGCGAAAAGGCAACCAGCTGCGCCGGAACCGGCTCACCACGGCGATTCAGAACCTTTACAACGATTGGGCTGGGGAGCTCCGCCCCGGCGACTCCATCCTGACCGTCCCCGTCATGAATGGTGATCGCGGCGGGTGCCGCATCGCCAGGAAGGGTGAGATCGCTGCCGCCGCAGTGGGCCAGCAGGAAAAGAGCGCCGAGCGCGGCGCCGTTCCTTACGAGAGTTAGGAGCGGGTACACGAGAGCTGGGCCTTTGAGTTAATGCCGTATGATGGCCTAGCTTAGCGTTGGGGGAGCGGGTTGGAAAGGGCGTGGATCACACCGCCCTGGGAAACCAGTTCTCAGTCAGTAATGCTGATGACGACAGTAGCTTCCGAGGTCAACTCTCCGTCGCTTACCTCATACGTAAAGCTGTCCTGTGTTCCAGGGAACGCAGCTCCAGGGAAGTAGGTAAACGAGCCGTCCGACCGGAATTCCAAGATCCCGGAGGAAGGACCGTCTACCAGACTGGCAGTGAGTGATGCCCCTTCTGGATCGGAGTCGTTCGCCAGAACGCCGCCGGCAGCATCGGTTTGCAGCGTCTGGAAGGCGGGAGTCTGGTAAGCGTCGTTCACCGCTACCGGCGCTGCATTCACCGGAGCGGCGACAGTGACAGTGTGGGTGACCTGGCCGGTGGCGCCATCGTTGTCCCGGACAGTGAGCTTCACCTCGAAGTTTCCGGGGGCAAGATAGGTGTGTATCGGGTTCCGATCCCCAGATGTGCTCCCGTCTCCAAAGTCCCAGGCCCATCCAACCACACTGCCGTCACTATCGCTGCTTCCGTCCGTAAACTGGCACGGCTGACCCGCCGTGCAGCTCGGTGGCGTAAATGCAGCGGTTGGCGCCAGGTTCTCGGCCTCGACGCGGTGGGATTCGGTGTCAGTGCTGCCGTTGAATGCTGCGTCACCACTGTAGGTGGCAGTAATCTGTTGTTCCCCGGCCGACCTGAACGTGAGCGTGCAGGAGCCGGCGCCGCCGTCGAGGGTCACGCTGCAGGGATCGGCTCCGGGCGAGCTCACGTTGACGCTGCCGGTCGGTGTAGCACCCGATCCAGAGACTTCGACCCGAACTTCGACCGCCTGCCCTATTTGGGAGGGGTTTGGTTGGTGAGAGACGATGCTGGTGGACGACACCGCTTTCGCTCCCGTCGCCTCGAACAAGGCCACGCCAACACCCGATACCACTGCGTTCAGCGTGTTGCGGCCGGGCGCGTCCCCGAGCGTCCATCGGGTGCTCGCCTGTCCCTCCTCATTGGTTTCGCTAGTCTCGGGGCTGGCGCTCCCTCCACCACTCCCGACGACCCACGCCACCGCGCGCCCGGCGATAGGATTGGCCTGCGCATCCAGCACTTGCACCACCAGCTCATTCGGCAGCCGGGCCCCAGGAGCGGCTTTCTGTCCGTTACCACTGACGATTACAACCCGGGCTGCATTGCCGGCGGTGGCAGTATGGGTGAACGTAACTGGAGATCCGACCAGATCACCTGCGGTCGCTATGGTGGTCTGCGGCCCTGCGGTGGGTCCGAGCGTCCGCTCGACAGAGGTCAGCCCACTCGCATCCGTCAGCGTGGATGCCGCGCTGATGCTACCACCCCCGGTGACACTCCAGTCGACTTGCACTCCCTCGATCGGATTGTCGAAGCCATCGGTGACCTGAACTACCAGAGGTGCCAACGTGCTGCCGACCGCCGCTACCTGCCCATCGCCCGTAACAGGCGAGATCCCCCGGGCGTCTGCCGGTGCAGCCATTGCGACAAACTCCGTCGTCAGCTCGGACGCGGCGTCCTCCTCGGCAACCCATGCGTCTCCCGTGATAATCCCCACACGAGTGCCCAGGGTAATGCTGGCAGCCGCCTTCCCTGCAGTGTCAGTGACGGCCGAAGGTGTGACTGAGCCGGCAGTCGACTCGTCCAGGGCGAACTGAACTGTTACGCCTTCAACCGGCCTGTTTTGAGAATCCGTAACTCGCACCACCAGCGGCTTCGGTAACAGGGAGTTGACCCGCCACCGCTGATCGTTGCCGTCAACGATCTCGATATTTGCCGGCCGTCCCTCACTCGGGAGCGTGAGGTCATTCCCGCCACAAGCCCACGTAAGTGGAAATACCAGCCCGGCAACCATCAGAAATCTGCGAACGTTCACCCTACCATCCTCTGAGGAAGGAGCCACGGACGAGAGCGCTGGATCAGCAAGGGCAGGAGTCTACCCTTGGCCCCAGCCGGAATAAAGGACCTGGCTCACAGGGATGCTCTAAGTTGTGGCCGGAGAGGAACCTGCGAGTGCAAAAGCAGCTTACGTGCCGGAGGCAAGCCGGCTTGTGGAGAGCTAAGTCACTACTGCGCCTGTTTTTCGGAGCGCTGAGAGGCCGGGCTGTTGCGCCTATGCTACGGCAGATCAGCCGACCTGTGTCTCTGCGATCAGAGGAACACCTGGGCCATGAAGACGATCGGAGAGCCGATGGCGTCCTCGATTGCGGCGGTAAGCTTGTGGAAACCAATCCGGTTCCCCAGAACCCAATCCACGCTGGCTTTGCCTTCGGCGTCGGTCATAGTGACCGCGCTGCTCACCTGCCCGTCACCCGCAGTCACCTGCCAGGCCACTGGCACGTCGGCTACGGGATTTCCAAACCGGTCGACCACCCGCACCTGGGGTCGATCCTCTACCGGTTCCCCCCGTGCACCTGGCTGAAGCAGAGGGATTTCTGGAGCGAGTGTGTCCGGCTCACCCGCATGTGCCGATGCATGAAATTCCGCCACCTTATCCGATGCGGCTGTGTCTCCCTCGACACCTGTTATCCGCGCCAGCACCGTGTAGGACCCCGGGAGTGTCCCAAAGGTCCAGTATGCGACCGCCTGACCCTCGCTGTTCGTGGTGGCAGTCGAGGGGGCCACGGTGCCGCCAGCTGGATCTAAGACCTGGAAGGTTACGGTGATGCCCACGGCGGGCTCGCCATTCTCGGTGATGACCTCGACGATGAGCGGATCCAGAAGTTGCTCCGCGACAGGACCAGTCTGCTGGTCATCCCACAGCTTGTTCATCGCCCCGATCTGGGTACCGTCGTCGGAAGGAGGCAAGATGAGATCACTGCTGCAACCCAGGATTCCGAGCAGGACGACGGCAAGGCTTCGCCGCACGGAGAATGTCATCGTGTGTGGCATTGTACGCGTGGTCCGGAGATTTCCCGACTGAACTGAGCCGGCGTTACGGGGGGTCCAACAGAATAGCCGCCTAGGCGGAAGAATGGTAGTCCAGTTCGGCATTGTTATTTGCTGGTCTGAATCACGACACCTAGGCCGAAGTTCACCAGGCGCTCCCGATAGTCTCCGCCGCTTCGGCTATCGTAGCTGTGCCCTACGAGATCGACGACCGGATTCAGAAAGAAGTGGCGACTCAGCCGAAGCTCGTATCCGACTCCGAGCAGCGCCGCGAATCCGGTATCGCCCACGTCGAATCCGCCATCGAACTGCACGGCGTTCCGTCCGATGCCGAGACCTCCCTTCAGATACAGCCCGGCGGTCCGGAAGGGATAGAACTGACCGATGATCAGTGCGCTGCTGAGCGACTCGACCGCATCCACTTCTTCATTGATCCAGGAATGGAGCTCACCACCGAGTCGCAGATGAGGCGACACGGTCCCTCCTGCCCGGAGAGAGATAGTCGGCTGGTAGAACGGTTCGGTGTAGCCTGTTCGTACTGCGAAGTTGTTTGACTCTCCGCCCGCACCCACTCCCAAACCGAACCAGAAGCCGCGACGGC
>DATADG010000265.1:0-17224 GCA_036258655.1 Gemmatimonadales bacterium
ATCGAACACCACGAACTCGGAGCCGCCCAGGTCGAGCACCCGGCTCTTGTTCTTGCCCCATTGCAGACCGATGTCCCAGGAGAAGTCCGGCGTCGTAATCGGACGAATGTTGAGCGAGACCTCGGCTCCAGCATTCCGGAACTTCGCGGCATTGTTGGCAAGTCTGAAGAAGCCCGTGGACGGCGCCACCGGAGACAGCAGAATTACGTCCTCGGTGACGGTGTGATAGTACGTAAAGCTCAGGTCCGCCCGATCGTCCAAGAGACCGAGGTCGACGCCGGCCTCCCATTCCTTGCTCCGCTCCGGCCGCAACTCGTCGGCACCCCTGACGATGCTGGTGGCAAGTCCGGGCAGGCCGTTCTGGACCGGGAGCAGGCCGGTTCCTTGAGTAATAGCCGCCAACGGCACGTTCGATTGATACGTGCTCGAGGTCAGATATGGGCTGGGCTCCTGGCCGGCTTCACCGTAGGCCAGCCGCAGCTTGCCATAGCTGAGTGCGGAGGTCGTGCCCACGGCTTTGGTAAACTCCCAGGCGGCGCTCGCTTTGGGGAACCAGCTCCGCCGGTTATCCGCGGAGTAGGACGAAGAGCCGTCGTTCCGGAGCGCGGCCGTCAGATACAGCTGCTCGTAGAGATCGAGCGTGGCCTGACCGAAGTAGGACTCGGTATTGACGTTCTGCTCGGCGTCGACCGGCGGATCGCGCTGCACCGTGTTCTGCAGCTTGAACGGCTCGGGGGCCACCAATGTGCGTCCCACCGTGCCGAGCTGCCGGAAATTCCGGGAGTTGAGGCTCTGTCCCAGGGTGACAGTTCCGGCCAGGTTGTCGTTGAGCCGGTAGTTCGCCGTGCCGGTGAGATTGTGATTGATCTCGTAGTTGACCAGCTTGCCCTCGGTGACCCGGCCAACCGAGCTGGCGCCGGTCATACCCGGAGGCATGCCCTCGAGACGCTCGTCGTTGGAATAGTCCGCGCCGAGGTTATAGGCAAAGCTGAGCCATGAGGTGGCTGCCCAGTCGGCGGCCACGTTGCCGAACACCCGCCCGGCTTCGGCGCGGTTGACATTCTCGTGCAGCACAAAGAACGGATTCGCAAAGAAGCGGTCGCCGGTGAGGTCACCAGGCGGCGGGTTCTGGTAGACGTACGACCGGTGCAATCCCGATTCCGGATCGAGATACTGCCGGTTGTCGAAGTTGGGCGGAGAGCGGAGCAGCCCGAGTTGCAGGCCGTTGGTGTTGTTTCCCCGCTGGACGTAATCTCCCCGGGTGTCAGCGTAGGCGATGTTCGCGCCGATCTTCAGGTTGTCGGTCAGGCGATGCGATCCGTTCAACCGGACCGAGACCCGGGTGAAATCGTTGTTCGGACCGACGAAGATGCCGTTGTTCCGGAAATACTCTCCCGAGAAGTAGAAGAGCGTCCGGTCGGTGCCACCCGAGACGGTCAGGTTATTGTCGGTGGTGAACCCTGTGCGATACGCCTCTCTTGCGTGATCGAAAGTCGGCGTGCCGGTTCCGGTGAGATCCGGCCCCCAGCTCCTGAGACACGCTGCCGAGCTGAACTGGTCGCAGTCGCCTGGTTCGGGAGCGAGGCCGCCGAGTCCCTGCCCGAACCGCCGCTGCAAGGGGTAGTCCTGGGTAAGGTCGTCTATGCCGACCTGAGTTCGAAGAGAGTAGCGGGTCTGACCGGGCTGGCCCTTCTTGGTGGTGATGAGGACGACGCCCTGTCCTGCCCGGGAGCCATAGATGGCGGCCGCCGCAGGGCCTTTCAGGATTTCTACCGACTCGATGTCGTTGGGATTGATGTCAATGGCGCGATTGGCCTGAGCGGTGCCTTCGATCTCTCCGGCAGTCAGACCCTCGACCAGGTTGAAGTTTGTGGTGGAGAAGCTGGAGTTGTTGATCGGGACACCGTCAACCACGAAGAGCGGTTGCGCCTGGCCCGAGCCGGGCAAGCCGATGGTGCGCTGACCCCGGATTGTGATGTAAGAAGACGCGCCCGGCTCGCCACCGGATTGCGTCACGTTGACATTGGGAGCTTTGGCCGCCAATGCCTGCACGACGTTGGGCTCGTTCGCGCGCTGGACCTCGTCGCCCCCTACGTAGTTGCGAACCGCCCCCAGCTTTTCCGTCTGAGAGACGGTCCCCGCGCCGGTCACCACCAGCTCACCGAGCTGCAGCGGATTCGGAGCAAGAGTAAAGTCCTGCCTGACGATGCCTTCAGTGGGGGTAACCAGCACCGTTTGCGGCTTGAACCCGATGACGCGTGCCGTGAGCCTCACTGCCTGCCCCGTTACCCGGGCGCCTGGAACGATGATCGTGTACTCTCCGTTCTGCCGCGTGGTCGCGCCCAGCTCCATTTCCTGGATGGACACCGTTGCGGCGGGGATCGGGGCTCCGCTCTCGTCGACGACCCGGCCGGTGACGGTCGCAGGCCCTTGGGCCAACAGCATCGCGGGCATCAGAGCCAGAGTCGCTGACACCCCTGCA
The DNA here is from genome assembly GCA_036258655.1 of Gemmatimonadales bacterium. GTDB lineage: Bacteria > Gemmatimonadota > Gemmatimonadetes > Gemmatimonadales > GWC2-71-9 > CAVVWJ01. Next base: position 2,483 of record DATADG010000265.1, read on the forward strand.
ACGAGCCACCGTCGATTTCGCACTCGACCAAACGATGATTCTGTCATGTGTTTTCCTCCGTAAGCGCTGCTGACGCTGTGACGAGGTGATTCTCGATGTTCCGGAGCCCGTCACCGGCTCCGGCGGTCGCCCTCAGGCGCGAAAGCGGTAACCCCAGGCGAGGGCAGTGAGGATGTGTCGCGGATTGGCTGGATCGTCCTCCAGCTTGCGACGGAGCCGCGCGATGTGGGTGTCCACTGCGCGTCGGCTCACCGACGCACCAGCTCCCCACACCTCGCGGAGCAGCTCGATGCGTGAGGCAATCGCCCCGCGGCGCCGCATCAGCGCCATCAACAACCGGAACTCGGTGTGCGTCACCCGCACCGGCTGGCCGCCACGCAGCACCGTCTGGGTGGCAGGCTCGACCATCACGCTGCCGAAGCGGATGGTGCCACTCCAGCTGGTCGAACCGGAGCCGGGAAGCCCTCGGGCCCGGTGCAGCAATTCCTCCACTCGAGCAATGAGCTCCCGCACGACCGACACCTCGGTGGAACCATCGTGTTCCGCTTCGGTATTGCCGTTGTTTTCCCCCTGCCCCAGCGGCACCGGAGTGGCCATCTGGTACTCATGAACGACCGGTCGGCCAGTCGCGTCAGAGAATGGCGTCTCGCTCCCTCCATCGAGCTGGTCCGGCGGGGCGAGGGCACCACAACTGCCGCTCGCCGGCTGACTCGGTTTGGGATCGTCGTCGATGATGAGAATTCGCGTAGCGCCTCCGATGCACCGCTGCCAGGACGGTCATCGCGAGCGGGCCAGGCGCGCGTGGTGATCCGTAGCTGCAGTCGTTGAGGGCCGGATGCTTCGGGCGTTTCACGCCCTCGCAATGACTCTCAGGGTTTCCGACACGGCGTATGGCAACGCCGACACCGCACCGGCCGGAGCGGCCGAGCGTTAGGATAGGTTTTGGTGGAAGTCGAACAAACAGGAAGGGAGTAGAATGCTACTGCGGTACCGTGAAGTGCCGTTTCGGTGGCATGAACTCGGAACAACGGTTCAAGTTCCGACACATCGCTGATGTTTCAATTCGAGCGTTCGCTAGTGTCTCCACGTCTTCTCGCGGTCAGGCCCGTTCACCGGCTAGGCAGACTCTCCGGAGGTTGCCCTTTCAACGCCTGGAGCTGGCGGGCCATTGTTTCAGCCCGCAAATCGTAGTGTGAGCCGTGCCAGGCTGGAACGCCGGCGCGCAGGATGATCGCCTGGGGTGACGCGTGCACCACACCCACCCGTTCGGCGATGTAGCGGGAGATCGGCCTCGACTGAACGACATCCACCATATAGACCGGCACGTCCTGCTGCATTCGCTTGAGCGAGCGGATCTCCTCGTACGCGATCCCGCTGGTGGGGCATATCGGACTATGCTTGTAGACGACGGCGAGTGGCTCCGCCAGTACAGTGGCCACGTCGGCTTCGGTTGCGATCTTGTGCATTCTCCCACCTCTCGAATGACCAGACGGGGCCTTTAGGTCAGCCGCATTCGCTCCAGTAGCCGCTGGAAGCGGGGGTCCGATCGAAATGGATCCAGGTCCGGCTCAATCTTCAGATACGCCAGGTAACCGCGGCGCTCATCGTAGGCCCGCTCCAGCCATCTCAGACCGGAGTCGCTGTCGCGCAGGGCGGCGTACAGCTTAATGAAGGCGACTGGTGACACATAGCGTTGCTGCGCGAGGTCGTGAATCTGCCGCAGATATTCCCTGGCCTCATCCACCCTCCCCTGGCGAGCAGCCACCTGGCCAAGTCCCGCGAGCGCCACCGTATGGTTCGGAGATAGTGCGATGGCTTCGTGAAAAGATGCCCGGGCCTCCTCGTACATCTCGCGAACCATATACACCAGACCAAGCAGGCGGTGCGTCTCCTCCGCGTTGGGATCCATCGCCAGAGCTCGGCGGAGATTCTCCAGAGATCTCTCATGCTGCTGCGCATAGTACTGTAGCCAACCCAGACTCCGTCTGATCGACACCGATGCCGGGTCGAGCTCCACCGCCGCGCGTCCCTCGGCCAGTGCCTCGTCCAAGCGCCCCATTGCAAGGAGAAACCAGGCATGCCACTGGCGCGCAGTGGAGTACCGCGGGTTGAGCTGAATGGCCCGGGTGAACTCCCGCTCGGCCTCCACCCAATCCCAATCATAGATGAAGGTGACCCAGGCCAGTGAGGTATGCGCCTCGGCCAGGGTCTCATCCAGCTGGATAGCCTTTCGTGCCTCCAGCTTGGCCCGTTCAAGGCCGGATTTCACTGGAGCGCCACTATAGTCGATTTCCAGTGCGTACGAGTCGGCCAGTCCAGTGTACGCCAGGGCGTAGGCTGAATCTTCGGCAATGGCCTGCTCGAAATACTTCACCGCTTGAACGGTGTCGGCCTGAGTCCGCCGGTTCCACCAGTAGCGACCTTTGAGATACAGGCTGTAGGCCCGCACATTCGCGCGATACCGGACTGGTGTTGGATCCCCCAGGTCCCCAAGAAAGGTGGCCCGGAGCGTCTGAACGATGGCTTGCGTGATCTCGTCCTGGATTGCGAAGATGTCGGCCATTTCGCGATCGTAGCGCTCGGACCAGAGGGTGCGCCCGTCCCCCACGCTGCTGAGCTGCACGGTAATCCGGAGCCGGTTGCCTGCTTTTCGGACCGAGCCTTCCAACAGGGTGGACACCTTGAGCCGCTCTCCAATTGTCCGGGTGTCGAGGTGCTGGTTCTTCAAGGCAAATACCGACGCACGCGACGCTACCTGCAGACCCTCGACTTTGGCGAGAGCGTTGATCAGCTCGTCCGTCAACCCATCACTGAAGTATTCGTTCTCTGGGTCGGCGCTTGCGTTGACAAACGGAAGCACCGCGATGGCGCGGGTGCTCGACCAGCTCGCCACTGGAACCGGCACTGAGACCGGCCCCACCAGCGCGTCACAGAACTCATCCATATTGGCGAAGCGCTCGTCGGGAGATTTGGCCAGGGCCCGTTGCACGGCGAGCTCCACAGCCAGTGGTACCGTCGGGCGCAGGGAGCGTATCGGCGCGGGCTGCTCGATGGCGTGCCGGGCCATGGTGGCGCGCGGGCTGGACCCGGCAAACGGCGGTCGGCCCGCCAGCATCTCGTAGAGCACGCACGCCAGGCTGTACAGATCGCTGCGGCCATCCAGATCGCGCTCGGCGCTGGCCTGCTCCGGGCTCATGTACGCCGGCGTCCCGACCGCGAACCCCCGGTCGGTGATGTACACGTTTTCGCCACCGGCCGCAGACATCGCAGTGGCAACACCAAAGTCCGCGACGACCGGCTCGCCTTCCTGCAAGAGGATGTTTTCCGGCTTGATGTCTCTGTGGATGACGTTGTGCCGATGGGCGTAGCCCAGGGCAGCGGCCACTGCACGAGTAATCCGAAGCGCTGCATCGATGGGGAGCTGTCCCTCGCGATTCAGCCGGTCACGCAGGGTCTCACACCCGGCGTACGGCATCACGAAGTACAGCAGGCCGTCACACTCGCCGGAGTCGTGGACCGGCAGGATCTGAGGATGGGAGAGCCGGGCCGCGATCCGGATCTCCCGCAGGAATCGCTGCGGCTCGTAACTCTGCGTCCCACTCGGAAGCAGGACCTTGATCGCGACCTTGCGGCCGTGCTTGAGGTCTTCCGCCAGGTACACCGCCGCCATTCCCCCACGGCCGATCTCTTCTTCGATCCGGTAGCGATCGCCGATGGCGGCTTGCAACTGTTCCGGCACAACGGTCACGAGTACATCCTGAATTTTCTACATGGAAGGGAAACCGCTGCTTCTGGTTTTACAAGCTTCCGGCGTTGATCGGAGTGGCCCTGCTCGGTGTGCATCGACCCGCTCGGGGGGCCGTCCTATAACGTGTCCCAGCCTGATTGTGGAGTTCGGTCGCATGACAACACTCGAAGGGCAGTGGGTTCGGCGCTGTCGGGCCGCTGCGACCATCTTGCTGCCCGCCATATCGCTGACCGCGCCCGAGCGCGGTGTGAGCCAGTCGGGTGAACTGCGTACGCGTGTGGTCAGCAGCAGCGATTCATCCCAGTCATACGCGCTCTACTTGCCCCCGAACTACACCCGCGATCGTCGCTGGCCAATCTTGTTCGTGCTCGATCCCCGCGGCCGGGCGATGCTGGGCCTCGAGCTGTTTCAGGGCGCCGCCGCCCGCCATGGGTGGATCGTGATGAGCTCTTACAACACCCTGAGCGACGCTCCTCACGAGCCAAACCTGAAGGCAATGGAGGCGATGCTGCGATCGGCGCAGGACAGCCTCTCCATTAATCCCTCTCGCCTCTATCTGGCCGGCTTTTCCGGCACTGCCCGGGCGGCGCTCAGCTTCGCAGTGAGCTTACGCGGCCACGTTGCCGGCGTCATCGCAACCGGAGGCGCCCTTGGCTTCCAGCTCGGCGGTCCCGAAACGACGTTCGCCCGTGACAGCGCGTTCGGATACTTCGGGGCTGCCGGCAGCAGTGACTTCAATTATGAGGAAGTCCTGGCTATGGGCGATCGGTTCGGAACGATGGGCGTTCCCTTTCGAGTCGTCGTGTTCGAGGGAGGGCACAGTTGGCCGCCGCTGGATGTCTGCGCCGATGCAATTGACTGGCTGGAGCTGCGGGCAATGCGTGCCGGATTGCGCGACACTGACTCTCTATGGGTTAGGACTCGCCTCCGAGCCGAGGTAGAGCGCGCAAGGCAGCTGGAGCGCGTGGGGCAGTGGCATCAGGCCTTGCAGTTGAACCTCGCGGTCGCCAGGGACTACGCTCCCTGGCCGGAGGCGCGCTCCGCTCTGGAACGTGCCACAGAGCTGCGCCGCCGTCCAGCCATCCAGCAACATCAGGCTAAAGCGCGGCGCCTCGCAGAAGCGGATCTGAAGCAGGCGGGAGAGCTCCAGAAGAGCCTCGAGTGGGCCAGGTCCCAGCGAGAGATGCCGTCACCTGATGCCTTCGCCCGTAAGCTCCGGATCCCGAATCTGCAGAAACAACTGGCACGGGGTGATAGTCTGGAGGTCGCAAGTGCGTCACGACTCCTGGCGCGGATTTTCGTGTGGCTGTCTTTCTATGAACCTCGCACCTATCTCCAAAACCGCTCCCCCGAGCGGGCACTCTCCTCGTTCGAGACCGCCGTTAAGATCGGTCGCATTCAGGGCAAGGAGAGCTGTGCACTGTTACGTGCTGCCCTCCAGACCGCAGGGTCGGAGCAACGAAGCCGTTTTGCAGGCCAGTGCGCGTCATGATGGGAGCCGCTCCACAAAGCGCGCAATACTGCCGAAATACTTCGCGGAATCCAGATCGAATGCATCTCCATGACCGCCAGCCAGCTCCACAAACGTCTTCGGCGGCGGAGCGGCATCGAACAGCCTCCGCCCATGCGCCAGCGGTATCACTTCGTCTCCACTGGCGTGCAGGAACAGCTTGGGAATGGTCACTCGCGAGATCTTCTCGATCGACGGGTACCGGCTGGCCGCAATCCAGCGAACCGGAATAAAAGGATAGAGCTCCTGCCCCCGCTCGACGACGGAGGTCAGCGCGCCCTCCACAATCAACCCCGCCGCGGGCTCTCGGCTCACCAGGTCAATCGCCACCGCCGACCCGAGCGAGTGGCCGAACACCACGATCCGCTCCGGCGGGACAGACTTGCGCTCCCGCAGGAAGCGATACGCGGCCTGTGCATCGATGTAGAGCCCGGTCTCCGTGGGGATGCCTTTACTCTCACCGTACCCACGATAGTCGAACGCGAGGATGTGGAGCCCGAGCTCACGCAGCCCAGCATAGTGATCCGGCCGTCCGAACTCGGAGAGATTTCCAGCATTCCCGTGACAGATCAGGAGCCAGAAGCCGGTGGAATCCGCACCCGCCGGTATGAGCCAGCTCACCAGCGTGAGACCGTCTTCTGTCGGTATCTCGATTCGTTCTACAGGAAGACCGAGGTGAGCCGGTGGGGGAAGGAGACTGCGCGTCGGGCCGGGAAAGTAGATCAGGCGCGACTCATTGAGCCGGAGCAGCAGGAGCAGGCCGAGGTAGATGACTACCACGAGTAAAACGAGACTCCAGGCCATTCCTTTCACCTCCTGGAATGTCCCAGAGTCATTGCGAGAGCTTGCCCGGAGCCATTAAGCGAGAGGGCGGACTTACGCCGGATAGTACCGCCCCGAGCGACGAGACATCTCGAGGAGCGCGGGCGCCGGGCGGAAGCGCTCCCCATATTGTTCCTGCAGCTGATACAGCGTCTCTACCACTCGTCCCGCTCCCACATCATCGATCATTCGGAGCGGCCCTCCGCGGAATGCCGGGAACCCGATACCGAAGATGGCGCCAATGTCCGCGTCACGCGGACTCCGCACGACGTTTTCCGCACAGGCCATGGCGGCTTCATTCAGCATGGCGTAGACCAGGCGTCGCTGCACCAGCGATGCGTCGGCATCGGTTGGACGAACTCCTAGCAGGGCATACACGCTCTTGTCCACGCCTGCCTTGTGCCCCTCCTTGTAACGATAGAAGCCACGCCCGTTCTTCCGCCCCAGCCGCGTGGCCCCCAGCATCCGGCTCAGTGAGCCGGCTGGCTTCATCCGCTCACCGAATGCCTCATGCATCACGTTTCCGGCCTTCTCGGCTACATCCAGGCCGACCTCGTCCAGCAGCGCCACGGGTCCCACCGGGAATCCAAACCTGGTCATCGCGCTGTCGATCAGCTCGATGGGCACGCCTTCCTGCAGCAGGTGGCCGGCTTCGTTGAGGTAGGGTGACAGGATGCGATTGACCCAGAATCCCGGGTGGTCGGCGACCACGATCACCGTCTTCCCCATCCGGCGGCCGAAGCGCACCGCCGTCACCAGTGTATCCGGACTTGTCGCCGCGGTAGGAATGACCTCCAGCAGCGGCATTCGCTCCACCGGCGAGAAGAAGTGCATCCCGAGCACCCGCTCGGGGCGGCGCGCGTGTTCGGCGATCTGCCGGATGGGAATGGTGGACGTGTTGGTTGCGAAGATCGCCTCCGGACGCACCAGCCCTTCGACTTCGGCAAGTACCCTTCGCTTGGTGTCCAGATCTTCGAACACCGCCTCGATGACCAGATCGGCTCGCTGAAAGCCACTGTAGTCGGCGGAGCCGGACAGAAGCGCTGTCAGGCGCTCGTATTGGGGCCGGGTGAGTCTGCGCTTCTCCAGCCGGTCCGCCAACAGCCTGGTTGCAGCCTGTAAACCTTTGCTGACCCGAGCCAGATCGGAGTCCTTGAGTCTGGTATCGACCTCGACATGAAGTACGGCGGTGCCCGCAATTCCGGAGCCCATGAATCCGGCGCCGATGATGCCAAGCCGCCTGATCTGACGGGGCGTGGCGGTTCCGGGAGGAACCCCGTCGTCCTTTTTGAGCGCGTTGGTAGCGAAGAAAATCTGGACCAGCTTGCGGGAGACATCGCCGACAGCCAGCTCGCCGAAGGCGCGATGCTCTTCCGCGAGACCGGCAGTGACTCCCTGTTCTAGCCCAACCCGCACCGCCTCGAGTGCTGCAAGGGGGGCTGGATAATGACCTCCAGTTCTCTTCAGCACCTGCTGGCGCGCGGCGCGGTACACCAGCCGGCGGCCGGCAGAGGTCCGGTCCAGGACCAGCCCAGCCATCCCGGACTTGCTGGAACGGTCCGGTAGGCCCTGCGTCGCCAAGCGGTCGGCAGCCGCGATGGCGACCTCTCTCAGGATGCTCTTCGGGACGACCTCGTCCACGAGCCCCAGACGAAGCGCCTTGGAAGCACGCTCGCTCTTGCCGGTAAGGATCATGTCGAGTGCGGCCCGCGCACCGATCAGCCGGGGAAGCCGCTGACAACCGCCCGCGCCGGGGATCAGGCCGAGCTGTACTTCGGGAAGACCCATCTGAGTCTTTGGATGATCGGTCGCGATGCGATAGTGACACGCCAGCGCCAGTTCGAGGCCACCGCCCAGGCAGGCGCCATGAATGGCCGCGATCACCGGCTTCTGAAGGGTCTCCACCCGGCTCACCGTCTCCTGCCCCTCGAAGCTGAGGCGCTCGGCGGCGTCCTGGCTGGTGAGCGCTGTGAACTCCTCGATATCTGCGCCGGCAATAAAGTTGTCGGGCTTGCCCGAGATCAGAACGATTCCTCGGGTGGATGGGTCATCCCTGAACCCGATCAGCAGAGCCTCGAGCTCCACCCGAACCGCCGCGGTGAGCTTGTTTACGGGCTCACCTGGAAGATCGAAGGTGATGACGGCGATGCCGTTGTCGTTTGTCGTGGTGAAGGCGGACATGGTCGATGGCTATTCGCTATCTCCTCTCCAGCACCATGGCATACCCCATCCCTCCCTGAGCACAAATCGAGATGAGCCCGAACTCCACGTCACGTCGCCGCATCTCGTTGGCCAGCGTGGTGACCAGGCGGGCCCCGGTAGCGCCAAAGGGATGGCCGATGGCGATCGATCCACCCGCCACGTTGGTGCGGTCCCAGTCCACCTCGCCAATCGGTCCCGGCAACCCAAGCCGGTCGGCCCAGGCCTGCGATCCCCATGCCTGAATGTTGGAGAGCACCTGGGCCGCAAATGCCTCGTGAATCTCGACCAGTCCCAGCTCCTTCCAGGTCAGCCCTGCACGTTCCAGAGCCTTGGGAACGGCGTAGACCGGTCCCATCAGGAGTTGCCACCCCGGATCTACAGCGCTCACGGCATAGCTCCGGATGTAGGCGAGCGGCTCGTGACCGAGCGCGCGCGCCTTCTCTTCCGACATGAGCAGCACGACTGCCGCGCCGTCCGTCAGGGGTGAGGAGTTCCCGGCTGTCACGGACCCGTATTTCCGGTCGAATACCGGCTTCAACTTTCCCAATGCCTCGAGGGAAGTATCGGAGCGGATGCCGTTATCCTCAGTGACGATCTGGTCCATGTCGCGGCCACCGAACCAGGCTGCGATCTCACGAGTAAGGCGACCGTCAGCAGTGGCAGCGCTGGCGCGCTGGTGGCTCATGAGCGCCACCCGGTCCTGCTCCTCGCGACTAATCCCATTCTCTTTGGCCATCTTTTCGGCGGATTGACCCATCGTCTCGCCGGTGGATGGCTCAGCGATCGCCGGAGTCACCGGAACCAGATCTCGCGGACGCACTCGCCCGAACGTGGCGATCCGCTGGCCGACGCTGCGGGCCTTGCTCGCCTCCACCAGTGTCCGGCTGAACCGGCGCGAATGGAGAATCGGCAGATCGGAGAGCGACTCGACGCCGCCGGCAAGAATCACGTCCGCATTTCCCAGACGGATCTGGTCGGCGGCATTGTTGATCGCCTGTGCGGCGGAGGCGCAGGCCCGGTTTATTGTGTAGGCGGGGACGCTGGGCGGGAGTTGAGGAAGCAGACTCACTTCCCGGGCGACGTTGGGGGTGAGCACCGAGGGCACCACCTGGCTGAAGATGACCTCGTCGATTTCGGCTCCATCGATCTCACTGCGGAAAAGGAGCTCCCGGGCGGCGTGCCGCGCCAGCGCCACGGCTGTCGTGTCGCGATAGACGGTGCCGCTCTTTGCGAATGGAGTCCGGATGCCGGCCACGACTGCGACTCGCCGGCCCGGGCGTGTGTCAACCATGTTGCCCCGTGTAAGAGAGGGGATGATAATAAAAGGCGAGCGGCGAGAGGTGAGCAGTGCGCGGGCCGCCCACCGCCCGCTTACGGCTTGCCGCTCACCGCTTTTGAGCAACCACGCTGGCTACGGCGCGCCATCGTTCGGCATCGACGGTCTCGAAGGCTTCGCGTCCGTGCAGCACCGTGAGCGGGGCAACCAGGCCGGCCAGTTCACCGGGACGAAGCAGATGCTCGCTCGAGGTGGGACCCCAGCCTGCCTCGCGCTGTGCCTCAAGAAAGGTTTCCATCAGCAGCAAGCCCCCGGGCGCGATTAACCGGAGTATGCGTGGCATGCTGGCCCGGTCAAGATAATTGAACACTAGAACCGCATCAAAAGGCTCCAGCTCTGGCCATTCCCTGCTGCTCCGCAGATCCAGCTCCCGCCAGTCGATCAATAACCCCGCGGCCGCGGCTCGAGCACGGGCGGAGGCAAGCTTGACCTGGTCACGATCGATCCCGACCACATTCGCCCCCAGTGCGGCCGCGGCCAGGCTGTGTCGGCCCTCCCCACAGGCCAGGTCCAGTACCCGGCTCCCCGGAACGATCCGATGAGCGTGCCAGAGAAACCAGGTGCTTGGCCGCATTCCCGGCGTTCCCTGGAGCGTGCTACGCTGGAGCAACTCGCGGCTCATCCAGCGGATCTCCTGGTGATTGGGGGCGGTATCAATGGCGTCGGCATCGCACGTGACGCGGCAATGCGAGGCCTCAGAACCATTCTGGTGGAACAGAACGACCTCGGGTCGGGCACCAGCTCACGCTCGAGCCGTCTCATTCACGGGGGACTTCGGTATTTGGAGCAAGGCGAGTTTGGGTTGGTGCTAGAGGCCAACCGGGAGCGTCGCATCCTGCAGCGGATTGCGCCTCACCTCGTCTGGCCCTTGCCGTTCGTCTTTCCGGTCCACCAGGGAGACAGAATTACGCGCTGGCAGCTGGCAGCCGGCATGCTGTTGTACGATCTCCTGGCACTCTTCCGCAATGTGCGAGCGCACCGTCTCATGGGCAAGCGCGGTATGCTCGAAACGGAGCCGATGCTGCGCGACCGGGGACTGCTTGGCGGGGCGCGCTACTACGACGCGCAATGCGACGACGCTCGGTTGGTAATCGCGACCGCTCGCTCCGCGATCCACCACGGAGCACTGGTGGCCAATTACATGGCGGTTCGCGCCCTGGAGCGAACCGCGGGGAGAGTGGTGGGGGCCCAACTCGAGGACCGACTCACCGGGGCACGAGGCGTGGTGCGCGCCAGCGTGGTGGTCAACGCCACCGGGCCGTGGGCCGATCGGGTACGGCGGCTGGAGGACGCCGGAGCGACTCCCCTGCTCCAGCCAACCAAGGGGGTGCACGTCGTGGTTGATCGGTCACGGCTGGAACACCGCGACGCCGTTGCGTTCACCAGCCCAATCGACGGCCGCGTCATGTTCGTGCTTCCATGGGGCGACCTCTCCTACATCGGCACGACCGATACGGACACCTCGGAGGCACCGGATCAGCTCAGCATTACCGCCGATGACATCGTGTATCTCCTCCGTTCCGCAAACAGCCGCTTTCCCAGCGCGCGGCTCAGCGTGGAAGACGTGCGCGCCGCGTGGGCAGGACTGCGGCCACTGCTGGCCGACCAGGCGAGCCGGTCCGCTTCCAATCGCTCGCGAGAGCACGCACTGGTTCACGGGTCCGGGGGTATGCTGACCGTTGTAGGGGGAAAGCTCACGACCTACCGCGCCATGGCCGCCGAGGTGGTGGACCAGGCGATGCGCGAGCTGCGCCATCGTGATGGCAGGCAGCGCCATGCCGACGCCCGCACCGATGAGGATCCACTCCCGGGAGGAGAGACGGCGGATCTAAGTCAGTTTCGGGAGCGAGGGCTCGAGTTGGGAATTTCCGCGGCGAGCGTGGACCATCTCCTGCGTCATTACGGTACCGAGGCCGCGGGCATTTTCAATCTGGGCGGAGCGGACCGGCGACTCCTTCGCCGGCTGGCGGACCCTCACCCTGCTGTCGAGGCCGAGGTGATTCACGCGGTGAGGAGGGAGCTGGCCCAAACGGTGGAGGACGTCGTTGTGCGCCGATTCCATCTCTACTACGAACACCCTGATCAGGGTGTATCTGTCGCTGGACGGGTGGCCGAACTGATGGCTGAGGAGCTGGGTTGGGACCAGGCGCGGATCGATGAAGAAGCGGAGCGCTACCGGGAATTCGTCTCCGCGAATACCCGGGTTCTGACCTGACAGTCGGCCTGGTGTTGGTGCAGCGCCGATCCTCCTATTGCACCGTGACCGTGCCCGCCATTCCCACACCACCGGGTGAGCCGTGGAGCTCACAGTAGTAGCGATACGTCCCCGGCGTGTTGAATTGATAGGAGTAGATGGCCGGACCGTCGATCAGATCCCCGCTCCGGGCCGGCTCCGACCCGTCCGGAGTGACGTTGTGATCTCTGGCCGTGGGGGCCCAGGTCCAGGTTACGGTGGTGCCCGCGGCAACGGTGATCGTTGACGGATTGAAGCTGTTGTTGACGACGCTCACCTCCGCGGTGTTCGAGGTCTCGGTTGCCTCCGCCGTGTAGGCCTGGGGCGACCCCGTAGGCACATCTGCGGCAGCAGTGATCCTGATTGGGCCTACGGTCTGAGGCAGGGTGACTGTGACTGCCGATGCGCCAGCTGCATCGGTGGGAACCTCCGGTGCGGAGACCGTGCCCTCGCTCGCCTCCCAGGTAACGACCACTCCCGGCACGCCATTCCCAAATTGATCGGAGACCTTGGCTATCAGTGGAGCAGGCAGCTGGGTGCCCACCGGTCCCCTCTGGTCGTCTCCCGAGACCTTCTCCAGCTCGACGGCTGCGCCCGGAGCCGCAGTCGCGGTGAAGGTCACCGGAGATCCGCTCGCTCCACTCAGCGCAGCCTGAGCGGTTTGGCTCCCGGACACCGTGCCGAGCGTCCAGGTCGCGCTCGCGGCGCCAGCAGCGTCGGTAATCGGCGCCGTCGGCTGGAGCGATCCTCCCGGTGCCGTTGTGGACCAGGTCACCGTCGCGCCGGCTTTGGGGGCGCCGCCTTCGGTCACCACCACCTGGAGCAGAATCGACAACGGCTGCGCGACGGTGCCGGTTTGAGCGTCACCGCTGTTCGAGGAGGCCTTGGCGATGGTCGTGGTGGCCGGCGGTGTCCCGCCGTCACCATCCCCTCCACCGCAGCCAGAAAGGATTATGCCGATAACTAACGTGAGCGTCAGTGGAGTATCGAGTCTGGCCATAGAGCTGCCCATGGGAGTCTCGGGGTCTCTCTGCATAATCGACACACCGCTGTCACGTGTCTTGTAAGATCTTAGCTCGGATCGGGCCATTCTAGCGCGCATCAGAGCCGTTATCTTTCCTTTATTCCGTGCAATCCTCTTTGTCGTCAGCCAGGTGTGACTCGTGGACCCCAACGTATTTCAGACAGCCAATGCAGGCTTTGCTCAAGCCCTGTACGAGGAGTTTCTCCGCGATCCCACCGCGGTTGATCCCGAGTGGCGACGACTGTTCGAGAGCGGCGTAGTTGGACAGCGGGACGGCGGTGCAGCGGGGCAGCGGGGCGGCTCAGCTGGGCAGGGGGGCAGCGGGTCTGCAGGGCCGGTAGACTCTCAAAAGAGCAGCCCCGCGGTCTCCGAGCTACCTGCCCCGCCGCCCCGGAGCCCCGCTGCCGAGCCGCTGAAAGGACCCGCCGCCAAGCTGGTCGCCAACATGACCGAGAGTCTCACGGTCCCGACCGCGACCACTTTCCGCGAGGTGCCGGTCTCGATTCTGGATCAGCGCCGGCGGCAGCTCAATACAGCTCTTCAGGCGGCGGGACGTCAGGAGAAGATCTCCTTCACTCATCTCATCGCCTTCGCCATCGTACAGGCCACCCGGCAGCAGCCGGTCATGAGCCACACGCTGCTCATGAAGGACGGGACTCCTCATCGGGCGCAGCCCGAGGCGATCGGGCTCGGCCTGGCAGTGGACGTCCAAAGGAAAGACGGATCTCGCGGCCTCGTGGTGCCGGTCATCAAGCGCGCCGACACCCTGGACTTTGCCGCGTTCCACGCTGCCTACGAGACGCTGGTAGAGAAGGCGCGCACCAACAAGCTCCTGCCGGACGACTTCAGCGGCGCCACCATGTCGCTCACCAATCCGGGCGGCCTCGGCACTTCCGCCTCGGTTCCGCGGCTCATGGCGGGACAGGGCAGCATCATCGCTGTCGGCGCCATCCGGTATCCGGCGGGCTTTGCCGGGCTGAGCGAGCAGCGGATGGCCGAGCTCGGCATCGGCAAGGTCATGACAATCACCAGCACCTATGACCATCGGATCATTCAGGGTGCGGAATCGGGAACCTTTCTCGGCATCGTCGACGCGCTGCTGCAAGGAGAGCATGGATTCTACGATCAGATCGCGCGTAGCCTCCAGGTGCAGCTTTCGCCTCTGCCGGCGGCGCAGCCCTTCGGTCGGTCGCGCACGTCAGGCGAGACGGTCGCGCCGGAGATGCTCTATCACGTCGCGGCGGCAATGGCCTTGGTCAAGGCTTTCCGAATGCATGGACACCTTGCCGCCCATCTCGATCCCCTTGGCACTGAGCCCATTGGCGACCCGGCACTGGAGCCCTCCAGCCTGGGGCTCACGCCCGAAATCATGGCCGCCATTCCCTCCAAGGTCCTCCGGATCGCCGTGCCGGGCCGCACACTGGCCGAGTCGCTGCAACATCTCCAGTCCACCTACTGCGGGACGATGGCTTACGAGATCGAGCACATCTCGACCCATGAGGAGCGCGTCTGGTTACGGGAGAAGATCGAGTCCGGCGCATACCGCACCCCGTTGTCGAAGGAGCGCCAGCGATGGTTGCTCCGCCGACTGACCGAGGTGGAAGCACTCGAGCGGTTCCTCCATAAGGCCTATCTCGGCCAGAAACGGTTCTCCATCGAAGGCGTGGACATGCTGGTGCCCATGCTCGACTTGACCATCGAGAGCGCCGCGGAATCGGGTGCGCGTGACGTGGTGATCGGCATGGCTCACCGGGGCCGTCTCAACGTGCTGGCGCACACCATCGGACGTCCGTACGAGACGATCTTCGCGGAATTCGAGGGGGGACGACAGGTCGAAGGCGGCCAGCTCACGCCCGAGGGTGGCACT
>DATADG010000266.1:0-3578 GCA_036258655.1 Gemmatimonadales bacterium
CTGTAGCCTCCGGTTTACTGTTCACTGTTTGTCGTTCACGCTTTTCTCACCGCTCGCGGCCTTTTCGAAGCCCTCGCCCGGCCGCCTGCGCCAGTTCGGGCGCCGTGGTGCCATCGCGAGGGAACACCGCTGTTCCAACTGTCACGTGGAGTGGTATGATCTCGCCGGCGGATGTCCGCGCCGGCTGGTCGCCCAGCACGCGGCGAAGGTTCTGGGCCAACACTGAAGCCCCGGCCGCGTTGACTCCTCGAAGCAGCATGCCGAACGCTTCCCACCCATAGCGGCCGATTACATCGCTGGCACGCACATTGGAGCGGAACACGCCGGCAGCATGGAGCAGGACTTCCTCTCCCGCCCGCGGACCCAGGCGCTCTCCGAGGTCTCGGAAACCCTCCAGCTCGAAGATGACGAATGCCAGCGGCTCACCGTACCGCTGGCTGAACTCCACTGCCATCTCCAGCTCGGCCATTAACGTGGCATGATTGAGCAGCCCGGTGAGCCCATCCCGGTGCACCAGCTCCCGAAGTCGGCGGCCGCGCGTCGCACGGGCAATAACGCTCTGCACCAGGAGCTCCGGCTTGGCATCAATTGGTACAAAATCATCTGCGCCGGCGCGCAGGGCCCGGACCCGATCGGTTGTAGTATCCTCGCCCACCAGGAGAACAGGTAACAGCTGATATCTGGGATCCAGTCGGATAATTCTGACCTGGGCGAATGGGTCTGAATCCGCTGCGCGAGTGCTCAGGAGCAGGAGATCTGGCTTCTCGCGGTCGAGCGCTTCGACCACCGCCTGAGCCCGAGGACAGCGGACCACGCGCACGTGCGCCGTTTCGAGAGCCGCGGCCAACGAGTCTGCCCGCTCGGGGTGGGGCTCGACCAGAACGACGCTGGACGGCGGAGGGCCGATTCGAGCAAACGTCCGCGCATAGCGGGGAAGCTTTTGTTCCACCTGTTCTGCGGGGAAAACGGCGTCGACACCGGCTGCAATCGCACGCAGCCTGTCTACCGGTCGCAGGGTTTCTACCAGCACCACGGCACCCGGCCGTCGATCCGGTGTGTTGGTCCAGGTACTCGCAACCGCCGAGAGGTCGCCGTCTCCTGCTTCTCCTCCGATGATGAGGAGGTGAGGAAACTGCTCGGCGGGAAGAGCACCGGGTAAATCGTGCCGTTCTCCAAAACGCACATTGTAACCGGCACCTCGGAGCTCCTGCGCAATCCGTTCCCGCTGGGGACCGGCTCGCATGATCACTAGCGCCCGAGGAACGAGGACGGACGCGCCCTCCGAAGCAGGGCTCGCTAGTTGCTGCTCGGCTTGTTGAACCGCTGCGGACAGCCGGTCGACAATGGACACGAGTCTTCCTGTATCCCTTGACGTCGGATTCGCGTTGAGCCAGCGCTCTCCGTCGCGAGCAATTGCGCTAAGCTCGGTAAAGCCATACGAGCCGCCGGAACCAGCGATGCGGTGCAGCCGTCTGCTGAGAGACTGCGCAGCATCCATGTCGCCTTCCGCCATCGCTTTCAGGTCGGTCCTCAGCTCTTCCAGCCTTTGCGGCATGGCGGCGAGATACTCGCGCTGAAGTCCGAGGAGAACGCTGTCGACCTGATCGGTCACGCGGTTCCTGTGAAGCGCTCGAAGGCCAGACGTGCTCCTGCTATGAAGGAAGGTGCGGTACTCCAGAGGCCGTGTACTGCATCGCCCGTTCGAGAGCCTATGATTGCGCTGCGATGGTCGATGACGGTGATGATCGGCATGCCGGGCCACTCCGGTTCGTTTCTCATGACGGCGACATCCGCAAAGTCCAGACTGACCGAGGCCGTGGACCAGAATGACACGGACACCCGGCTCGATACAGGTCGTCTGAGCGCGGGCGCCAGCAGAGGATACGCGTCGGGAGGCAAGAGCAGCGCCACGCTATTGGTTGCCCGGGCAGTATCATGGGTAATCACTTGAAGAACCGAGCGTCCCGACTGAAGCTCGACCACGGTAGGGCTCTCCGCCGTCGAGATGGCCTCCAGCTCTCGGCCCAAGCGTTCCAGCGCCAGTCCGTGGCTATTCGAGATTCTGGACACGAGGCCGGATGGCGGCTCGGCCCGATACTGCCGGGGACGGCCGGGCTCGACCCTTGCGCCTCCCTTGGTGACCAGGCTCTCCAAGGCGCTATACGCGTTCGCACGGGCTAGCCCAGCCCGCCTGGCTACCGCATAGCCTGTCCCCGGCCCATCCCTGAGGAGCGCCTCATATACCAGACTCTCCGTCGGCGTGAAGCCAAACGGGGTAAGATCGATGCTTCCCATAAGTAGCAGTGTTGCATACTACTGCTGCCGACGCAAGATCAGGTGTAGGTAAGATTCCAGCCCAAGGCCTTGGCGATGATAGCAAGTCGAAAGGTTACATCGGCTTCCCGGCCTTCAGCGGTTTTCCCCTCCACCTGTAGAGGGTAGTAGTGATAAGTGATCTTGTTCCCGGGCTTGGGCTGGGATCTGAGCCCCTTGGGCCTCCATACGCCACTCTCGTCGCAATCGCTCAGCAGTCTGGCGAGTACCTTGGTGGCCACGGGAGCCCACTCCAAGGCTCCCATACGGGCGAGTAATTCGATGTAATGCAGCGCCAGAGGCAGGTCCTTGGGGGCACCTTTGGCGTCTGCATCGATAGGATCGCCCAGAATCAGGTGCTGGGGGCGAACGATCTTCTTGCCAACCTGAATAACGAAGGCCTTCTTGGGCTCCGGCTGAGCCAGGTAGTGCCCCAATCGTTCAGTGAACCCCGCCCGTTCCCGCTGGAGGTTGGGCATAGCCGCCAGCATTGCGACAGAATACCAACTGGGCGGGTGCGCCTCAGGGTGGAGCACCATCTGCTTCCCCGACTTGGCGAACGGCTTTTCCGCCAATGGGCTCCGCAAGAACTGAGAGATCGCGCTGGCGATCTTGTGTCCCGCACCGCGAAGCCTGGGATCATCCCCATAGCCTGCTTCCGCCAGAGCAGCGGACGCCGCTTCCCGCATAATTCCTCGGGCCCAGGCCTCGGCTTCGGGATCTGATTTGACCGTCTTCTGGAACTCGAAGAGGAGGGTAGGGTCTTCGTCTCGAGACAGAAGCCTGAAGAGGACGCGGTCTGCCAGTTTGAACGGGCGAGTCGAACGCGGCCACTCGAGCTGCAGCAACCGCCGGTACTGAGGAATGGTGCCGACGTCTTTTACACCCTGGGCAGCCGAAGTTGCCAAACCGAGGAGATTACCCCCCCAGACTCCGTTGTCTTTCTGTTTCTTGACGACAGCCAGCGCAGCTTTGGATTCGGTAATTGCCCGGTGGGCTGCTTCCAACACGTCGGGCGGGGCAAAACCCTCGGGAGCTAGTTCGCGGTAGGTGCGGTATCGGATCGATGCCCCGGCGTTTTCCAGCAGCCAGGTGAGCGGTACTCGGTGCTCGGAGGGCAGGTCCAGAATGGCTCCGGGGTTCGGTGGGCCGTCTTAAGCGGCGGAGAAGATAGCGGAAGATGCGGAAGTAGCGGAAGGGGCGGGATTGAGCCCCATCCTTCCGCTTTTACCGCATTTACCGCCGTTTCCGCCGTGCCTCCCCGG
>DATADG010000267.1:0-4620 GCA_036258655.1 Gemmatimonadales bacterium
CACTTCCTCCTGATAGATCTGGCTCAGCATCTCCCGCAACGCGCGAAACCCTGCATTCGAGTTCAGGACGACGCGGCCGCCTTCCAGTATGGTGCCGCCGTGCGCGCCAATGTACTCGACGAAGTTCGCCACCAGCCCCTCGTAGCGGGCCCCCTGCCACACGTAACCGTACCTGGTGCGGCCCGCGCGCATCGCCCGCTGAGACTCCCGCACCAAGTCCGCGTAGTTGGCCGGAGGCGTGTCCATCAGATCGGTGCGCCAGTACAGCATGCCCACATCGATGAACCATGGTAAGGCATAGAGGCTGTCCTTCCACTGGTTGGCGGCGATCGTCGAGGGAAAGAAGGCCGAGGTCTCTGGAGCGAACTGGTCCAGGGGAAGGATCCAGCCGGCAGCCGCGAATTCGGGGGTCCAGATTACGTCGAGCTGGAGGACATCCGGGTCGCTGGCACCAGCGTTGAGCCATTGCACATAAAGCTGGTGCTTCTGGTCCGCTGCATCGGGTGTGATCCGCTGGACCACTTTGATCCCGGGGTTCTGTGCCATGAAGCGGTCGAGCTGCCGGACCAGGATCTCTCCCTCGGCGCCCAGTGCGCTGATAGGAAAGGTGACGACGGCAGGAGCCGGCAGCGAGGCTCCGCCGCCGCACGCCGAGAGCAGGACCGCTGTCAGAATCATGGCTGCGCCTCGCACGCGCACGCCGACCTCCTGCATGGGAACAAACAGCTGGGGGGAATGCCTGTTGGTCATAGTCGCATAAGACCGGCTGCGGCGCCAGCGCTTCGCGTCCTCTCGATTAACGGACCGGTTTAGCCGTGTGGCTCATTGTTCGCCAGGGGCAGATATATTCGCACCACCGTTCCTTTCCCCAGTTCACTATCAGCCCACACGTGCCCACCGTGTTGTTTCACGATGCCGTGGACCATGGCCAGTCCCAGGCCGGTGCCTTGCCCGAACGGCTTGGTGGTAAAGAAGGGCTCGAATGCCCGCCGCAGGATGACCGCATCCATTCCCGAGCCGTCGTCCAACACCTGCAGCAAAACGTAGGATCCCGGCAGAATGGCCTCGGCTGGGTGCTGCGCGGTATCCGCCTCAGTCAACTCGGCCTGCTGGACGTTGATGGTAAGTCGGCCCCCCGGTCTCATGGCGTCACGAGCGTTCCGGGTGAGCTGGAGGAGAACCTGTTCGAGCTGATCGGGATCAGCTTTGACCCGGCATGCCGGATATGCCCTCTCGGGAATGACCAGCGACTGGGTGCGATCGAGTTCTTGTGAGAGTACAGGAGCCAATTTCCGGACCAGCTCCGAAAGGTTCAGACCCCGGTGCACAAGCGGAGATTGCCTGCTGAAAGCGAGGAGTTCCCGGCTGATCCGCGCCGCCTTGGCGGCCGCGCCGGTAATCGCTTCTACGTCGCGGATCTGGGGATGTCCTGACCCGAGCGCGCGCCGGACAAACTCACCGAAGCCGAGCACCACAGCCATCTGGTTGTTCACCTCGTGAGCCACACCGCCGGCCAGCGTAGCCACAGATTCCAGGTATTCGGCCTGGCGGAGCCGCGCCTCGATCCGGCGTCGCTCGCTGATATCCCTGATGATGGCTGAGATGGCCGTCAGCTCACCCGGGGGCTGGATGTGCGGCGTCAGACCAAGGGAGACATCTAGGTGGGTGCCGTTCTTGTGCCGCCGGACGGTCTCGAGCTGCACCTGGTGCGCCGATCGCACCGTCTCAAACAGCTCCTCCGATTCCCGAATGTACTCCTCGGGCACGATCAGCTGCACAAGTGATTGACCCACGGCCTCCGCCGCCGAGTATCCGAAGAGGCGCTCCGCACCCTTGTTCCAGGTCTGGATGATTCGATCGGGCGTCATCACCAGGATGGCGTCCGCCGAGTGCTCCACGATTGTTGCAAGCTGCTCGGCGCGCCGGCGGGCCAGGATCAGCTCACGCTCATATGCGCGGCGTTCGGTGGCATCGAACACGGTCATTCGAATGACCGCGGTGTGGGCTGCACTTTCCTGGTGCCGCCTCGAGTTCAAGAAGACTGGAAGGAGCTTCCCGCCGGCGCACACCAGCTCCAGCGCCATTTCCCGGATGAAACCCTGCATTCGGATGAGCGGGTCGTAATGGGTCTCATAGAAGATTTTGCCGGCAACTGTCAGCAGCTCTTGAAACCGCTTGCCGAGCAGCCGCTCGCGCGAATATCCGGTCCACTCCAGGAAGGTCTGATTGACCCGTACGATGGTCCCGTCCGGCAGAGCGGAGAGATAGCCGCAGGGAGCATGTTGGTAGAGCTCCTCGGCCGTCTCTTCGAGGATGTCCACGCTCAGGATTGTGCCCGCGGGTTCCATCATGGACCTCGGTGAACCGGCTCAAGAAATGCCTTCATCGCCGCAATCGTCTCCTCCGGCGCGCTCAGATTGGGACAATGCCCGGTTGCCCGCATGATGACCAAACGGCTGTTCGGGACTTGAGCCTGAACGAATCGGCCCACGTCCAGCGGGGCAATCGAGTCGTCCGTGCACTGGAGCACCAGCGAGGGGGTGCGGAGCTTCGGCAAGTCGACGCGGTTATCCGAGAGGAAGGTGACCCGGGCGAAGTGCCGGGCGATCTCCGGGTCGGTGCGGCAAAAGCTGGCGGTCAGCTCAGCGCCCAACTCAGGGCGGTCGGGATTTCCCATGATGACCGGGGCCATCGCCGCCGACCAACCCATGTAGTTGCTATCAAGGAACTCCAGGAGGCTATCGATGTCCTCTCGGCTGAAGCCCCCCACATAGTCGCCCTCGTTGATATAACGGGGTGACGGTCCGACGAGAATCAGCTTGTCGAATCGGGAGGGCTCGCGGATTGCCGCGAGCACACCGATCATCGCACTGACGGAGTGACCGACGAAGATGGCATTGCTCAGTCTCTCGGCCTCACAAATCTCCAGAACGTCGGTTGCGAAACCGTCCAGTGTACCGTACTTCGCGCGGCTGTACGCGGTGAGGTCGGAGCCGCCGGACCCCACGTGGTCGAACAGCACGATCTTATAGTCGTGCTCAAATGCGGGGGTGATCCAGCGCCACATATTCTGGTCACAGCCGAAGCCATGGGCAAAGATCATCGGCTGCGTGCCCTTCCCGAACACGCGTACGTTGTTGCGCTGTCGCACTGACACTTGATTCGCCGCCGTCATGGAGTGGACTCCCCGGCGGCAGCCGGCCGCGCTTCGGGAGCGCGCCGAGCCACGCTGCGCCGGAGCTTGGCCGCGACCCATTCCCGGAATCCATCGAGAATCTCGTACACCGTCGGGATAACCAATAGTGTCAGGAGGGTTGAGGTAATCACCCCGCCAATCACCGCCCGCCCAAGCGGCGAGCGGAAGTCCGCGCCCTCCCCTGCCCCGATCGCCACCGGCACCATGCCGGCGATCAGGGCTGCCGTCGTCATGATAATCGGCCGGAGGCGGATGCGGCCCGCCCGGATCAGCGCATCGCGCATCGAGGTCCCCCTCTCTTTCCGGTCCCACTTGGCGAAGTCGATGAGCAGGATTGCGTTCTTGGCCACGATCCCCATCAGCAGGATCACCCCGATCAGGCTCATGATGTTGAGCGTGTCACCCGTGATGATGAGCGCGATAACCACCCCGATGAGTGACAGCGGCAACGAGATCAGAATCGCGAGCGGGTCGAGGAAGCTGCCGAACTGGACCACCAGAATGAGATACATCAGCACAACGGCAACCCCGAGCGCTGTCCCAATGCGCCGGAAGACCTCGGCCTGATCCCGGGCTTCCCCTCCCTGGGTGATCTCGTAGCCGGGAGGGAGTCGCAGAGTCGCGAGTTGGGCTTCGATGTCCGTCAGCACCTCATTCAGCGAGCGGCCGGTCACGTTGGCCTCGACGTTGATAACCTTGTCGCGATCCAGATGGTTGATCTGGGCGGGACCGACATTCTGGGTAATCTTGGCGATCTGACCCAGTGGTATCGTCGTCGGTGTCCCATCTCTGCCCGGCACCACGAGAGGAAGCTGTGCCAGATCGCTCGCGCGCTGCCGAGCCTCCGGCACCAGCCGAACCACGACATCGCGAGTCTCGCCGGTGGGATCCACCCAGTCACCCGCATCCAGACCCGCAAATGCCGGCCGGAGCGACTGCGCGACCTGACCTATTGAAATCCCAAGCGCGCCCGCCAACCCCCGGTTGATCTCCACCTCGAGCTCCTGCCGCTCGCCTCTGGCAGAGAGCCCGACGTCCACGGCGCCCGGGACTCGCTCCACCAGCTGTCGGGCCTGTTCCGCCAGCGCGGTGAGCACCTGGGCCTCGGGACCGCGCAGCTCCAGCTGAATCTGCTTGAAGGCACCACCGAAGCCGCTGGTGAAGACGGATACCTTGGCGCCCCCGATCTGCTGCACTTCACGCCGGAGCACCTGTCCCAGCTCCTCCTGGCTGATGTCACGGTCCCTCTTGGGAATCAGCCGCACGTAGATCTGGGCCTGGTCCACCCCGGGCGCCCGGAGCGGGAGCGGGGTGCCGATGGTGGTGTACGTGTAGCGCACTTGGGGATGCGAACGGGCGAGTCGCGCAACCTGCTCGGTCTTAATCCGGGTGTATTCGATGCTGGAGCTCGGCGGCGTCTCGAC
>DATADG010000268.1:0-3992 GCA_036258655.1 Gemmatimonadales bacterium
CGGGGCCGCGAGGTTCGGGTCGAGTCCGAGCGAATTCAGCCGGTCCAACTGGACGGCGAGCCCGGAGGAGAGACCCCGTTCACGGCCACCGTAGTTCCCGGCGCCATCAAGATCCTCGTGCCGGCCACCTATGCCATGGCGTAGCGATTGAAGGTGACTAATTTTTGGTGGCCTAACTCATAAGGGTCCAGGAAAACCCAATGGCCGGTTCGGTTCTGCTGATCGATGATGACGTAGACGTTCTGCGCAGCATTGGGAACTACTTCGAGCGCTTGGGCTACGAGGTTACCCGCGAGCTGAGCGGTGAGGCAGGGCTGGCTACGTTTGATCGGCTCCGTCCAGAAGTTGTCATCCTGGACCTCGGCCTGCCGGGCATGGACGGGATGGAGGTGCTGGAGCACCTCCGGCATCGCGATGCCTCAGTAATCCTGCTGACCGGTCAAACAGACGTCGCCACCGCCGTTCGGGCCATGCAGCTTGGCGCTGAGAATTTCCTCACCAAGCCGGTGGATATGGAGCACCTGGCGGCAGCCACAGCCCGGGTCGCAGACAAGGCCCGGCTTCGCCGGATCAATGAGGCGCTGCTGGTGCAGAGCGCCCCGGGTCACGGCCTCGATTCACTGGGAGCGTCGTCCGGAATGCAGGACTTCGCCCATCAGGTTGCCCTCCTGGCCCAGAGCGAGCGCACGACGGTACTTCTGAACGGCGAGAGCGGCACCGGAAAAGGATGGGTCGCCCGGCTGATCCACGATCTCAGCCCCCGGGCCAAAGCACCCTTCGTCGAGGTGAACTGTGCCGGTTTGAACGCCACATTCCTCGACTCGGAGCTGTTCGGCCATGAAAAGGGTGCGTTCACGGACGCCAAGGATCGCAAGCAGGGACTCTTCGAGATTGCCGATCACGGCACCATTTTTCTCGATGAGATCGGTGACTTGGCGCCTGAGCTCCAGCCCAAGTTACTGAAAGTGCTCGAGACCAAGACCTTCCGCCGGCTGGGGGGCACTCGGGAGATCACGGTTGATGTACGGCTCGTGGCGGCTACCAACAAGAATCTTCAGGCGGAAGTCGAGGCGGGGGCATTTCGGGAGGACCTCTACTATCGTCTGAGTGTCATGCCGCTCACCCTCCCCGCAGTTCGGGATCGGTCCCGCGAAGACCGGCTCGCGCTGATTACCCGACTGATGAGCGATCTCCGGGCCGAGCTGCCCGACGGGCCGCCGGCGCTCTCCGGTGAGGTTCTGGAGCGACTCCTGGCATATCCCTGGCCCGGCAACGTTCGTGAGATGCGCAATGTGCTCGAACGGGCGCTCATCCTGGGCCGGGGCCAGCCCACCGTCAGCGTGGAGCACCTGCCGGGCGAGTTCCGAGCTCGACCCGGTCTGGGCGATCGGCGGCATACGCCGTTGAGCCTGGAAGATTTGGAGCGACAGCACATCGAGCGCACGTTGAAGCATCATACCGGAAATCGTACCCGTGCAGCGGTTGAGCTCGGGATCTCGCGCGCTACGCTGATCAACAAGATCAAGCGCTACAACATTACTGCCTGAGTACCGATGGCCGAACTCCAGGAACACGATGCGATGGTTTGCCGCTCCTGCGGACAGGAGGAGCGAGCGTCAGAGGGCTATCCCTGTGCCAAATGCGGCACCTTCATTTGCGTTATCTGCAATTTTCGTGGGGTCACGCTGTGCCGCGACTGTGGCGGCCAGACGCCGGAAAAGGACGCTAAGAACGCATGACCACACTGATAGCCAATGCCGTGCTTGCCCCGCTTCTCGCCGAGCCCAGCATTCGCGCCGAGCAGGTCAACCAGGTAGTGCTGGGTGAAACCGCGGAGGTCCTCGAGCGCAACGGCGAGTGGCTCAAGGTGCGTACCGACACTGACGCCTATACCGGGTGGACTCACGCCGGCTACTTCATTGAGGTGGAAGAATCCGCGGCAGAACACTGGCGGACCAATGCGTCGGGCTGGAGTGAAGGGGCGGCGGTGCGAATCGGCGGCGCCCACATCTCCATTCCCCTCCGTGCACAGGTGATTCTCGAGGATGATACCGTTCGTTTGCCGGACGGTCGCCGCGGCCGAGTCGTGGCGGGATGCGTTCGAGAGAAAAATCAGGCAGTAGCTGCTGCTCGAGCGAAGGCACCCGAACGATGGGCCTTCGAGCATTTCCTCGGCAGTCCGTACCAGTGGGGCGGGGTCACACCCTGGGGGGTGGATTGCTCCGGACTGGTTCAAACCACGTTTGCTGCGCGCGGCGTTTTGTTGCCGCGTGACTCCGCTCAACAGGTGGACTGTGGATCCCCGGTACCCCTTGAGGAGCCGCGGCCGGGTGATCTGCTGTTCTTCCGCAGCGAGGCAGGAGCCCGGATCAGTCACGTAGCATTCGCGGGAGAGGCCGACACACTGGTTCATTCGACCCTCGCCTGCGGCGGTACCTTGGTCGAGCCCTGGCTCCCCGGAAGCCGTGCGGCCATCCTCCGGGAGCGTCTCGTCGCGGTGCGAAGAATGGAGGACAGGTGAGATGCGTCGTCCTCTTCGATATCGACGGAACCCTTCTGCTGACGTCCGGCGCTGGGCGCCGGGCTATCACAGGTGCCATTGCTGAAGAACTGGGAGATTCCCGGCCTATGCGCCGGATCCGGTTCGATGGAAAAACCGACCCACAAATCATAGCAGAGCTGCTCGAGACCGCGGGAATGCGAGACTACCTCACGGACGAGCGACTGGACGCCATCTGCCGGCGTTATCTCCAACGGCTCGCCGCTGAGCTCGAAGAACCAACCAGCAAAACGACGGTCATGCCGGGAGTCCACCGGCTGCTCGAACGTCTAGAGCAGGAGAGTGGGGTCATGCTCGGCCTCCTCACCGGGAACATCGCCGAGGGGGCAGCGCTGAAACTCCGCTCGGCGGGTATTAATCCAGAGCGGTTCAGGGTCGCCGCGTATGGCTCGGATGCGGCTCATCGTCGTGAGCTGCCACCCATTGCCGCTGACCGAGCGGCTCGGTATTTCGGACGCGTCCCAACCGGCGACGAGATCGTCATCATCGGAGATACTCCGGCTGACATTGCCTGTGGTGAGTGCATCAATGCCAGAGCCATCGCAGTAGCAACAGGAGGGTATACTCGAGCCGAGCTCACGGCCTGCGAGCCCTATGCGGTGTTCGAAGACCTGAGTGATACCGAGAGAGTGCTCACCACGATTCTCCAATAGCGCACGAATACTGGAATGACGTCCCCGATCTCCAGTCCATCGTGGGTCGTTCCAGAGTTGGGACCATCACTGGGGCGATTGACCGACCCACCATCTCCTCTGCCTCCCGGAGGCAGTCCGGCAATCGTGCTGGACGATATCCGTCTGGAGCTGGTCACCGGGATCTTTGACATCGCTGGCGCGGCGCGCTCCTTCATGGCTGCGGGTGACCGTGAGAGCGCCATTGCCTCACTGGGTCGAGTGGCCTGGCTGGAGTTGTGGGAGCGCGCCGTGGCTTCGGCCGCTCAGCGGTTGGCCGATGTAGTCAATGCGCGACTTCAGGCGGCTGCACAAGAGTCCCGACTCCCTCGCACACGTCTGCAGCCGTTCCTGCTGAACGCGCAGGATGTGCGAGCAATCGGATCACGACTAGGGAGCGGGGGCGCGAGCTTCGTCAGCGCTTTGGACGCGCTGGAGCAAACCGTTCCGGCGGCGGCTGCGCCTGGTGCCAGAGGCAATATGGGCCTGGCGGATTGGCAGCTGGCGCTGGGCACGGCAGCACGACGGCTCGAGGCGGCCTGGCTGGCGCTCACCGACGCGATGAGGGTCGAGCAGGACTGGTGGGCAGCGGAGATCGAACGAATTCGAGCATGGAGAAGACCTCTCTGGCCACTCTGGGCACTGACGGCAGTCGTGCTTCTTCTGTTCACCTACCTTGGGTTGATGCTTGGGGGGTACTTGCCGGTGCCTCCGCCGCTTCGAGGACTCGCCGAATTCTGGTGGTCGCGTTTATGACGATC
>DATADG010000269.1:0-1600 GCA_036258655.1 Gemmatimonadales bacterium
GCCGCTTAACTCGGGAGCGCTTCGAGCCCGTTTACCGGATGGCTGTTTTCCACCCGGTGATTCACTCGCCGCGCACGCGTTTGCCTTTGTTAGAGAAGAACTCCTGAAGCGCCGAACTTGTCTGCACGCGTTCAGTGCGGAACTGGCGCGCCACTGCGTCCGCTTTGCGCCCAACTCGGTCGTTCCTCGCTGCTTGCTGCCATCCGAAAGCGGCCATTGCTGGTCTCGTTGCCAATCGTGAACGGGAGCCTTGGGTCAGGCCAGCTCCACGCCGCTGCGGGGAGCGATCGGCTTCATTGCGCTGACGGAGGCTCGGTCTGACCTCAGAGACCAAATGCGGGAAAGTTCGATGTCCCGGCGGCCTGGAAGCCCCGGGCCGGGTTCCCCAGCTATAACCCGCGCTCGATCGCCCGGAGCAGCTGAAATCGCGTAGTCCCCGTGTTGCCGCCCAGAGAGATCACAAAGGGTACTTCCCCGTGCCTGGAGGTGTTGGCGTAGCCCGCCAGCGTTCGGACGCCAGAAATCGTGCCTGTCTTGTACCGGGAGCCGCCGCTGGTCCTGCGAAACAGGTCGGCATGGGGCGCGAAGTGGTGGAGCAGCTTGGCAAAGCCGCGGGCGGTAAAGCGGTTCTCGCGGCTGATACCCGAACCCTCCTCGAGATGAATGGCACCGACAAGGTCGTGTTCGGCGAGGATCTCGCGAGCGACATCGAGTGACTTGCTGAGGCTGACGGGGCCGCCCCGGCGATGGGCGCCGATCTCCAGGAAGATCTGGTTGGCGATATAATTGTTCGAGCCGAGAAGCATCTGGGCAATGATGTCAGAGAGAGTGCGCGACTGCTGATGCACATAGACCGGCTCTAGCCCCTCGGGCACGGATCCGATCGATAGCTCGCCCCTAACCTCTCCGCCGGCTCGTTCGATGAATGCGGTGAGCAGCTCACCGGCATAACGTAAGCTCACCTCGGGGTCTTCCTGGGCCAGGCTGATGCGGCCTCGCCCATTGGGGCCCCGCGCCAGGAACTGGCTGATCGCCAAGTGAGTGATCGGCGTCTGCTCCTCGGCTGAGCGGACGGTGTCTCCGCGGCGCTCGGCGTGGATCGTGTTGAAATTCACGGCGAAGGCGGAGTTCCGAGCATCATAGGCTTCATCGGTATCCTCGACGCCCGGAATGCGAAGATCGGCAGGGTAGTAGCTTGCGTCGAGCACAATCCCGGTGAGCGGCTCCATGCCAACCGCTGCGACGAGCTTGGGCGCGAGCAGCGCCAGTTCTTCGGAGATCAAGAAGGGGTCGCCACCCCCGCGCACATACAGCACCCGTTCGTCGTCCAGATAGAAGAGGGTCTTGAAGCGGTAGTCACCGCCCAGGACCTCCATCGCCAACCAGGCAGTGACGATCTTGGTGACGGAAGCCGGAACGAAGGGCTGGTCAGCATTCTGGGCCACCAGCTCGTGGCCGTCCTCGTCCAACACAAGCACCAACCCCGAGGGAGCGAGGGCGGCGATGTCCTCCTTCGTGCCAGCTAAGGCCGGGGCAAGCAGCAGAAGCAGGGCGCTGACGAGGGCAAGCAGGTTAGGCAACATGGCGGGTCCGCAGGGGA
>DATADG010000270.1:0-3789 GCA_036258655.1 Gemmatimonadales bacterium
GTCCTTTGATACTCTGTGGTCGCTCGCCTGCAGCAGACGCTGCAGGTGCAGCTTCCCTTCCGGGAAAGGCGAACGGTCCAGTTCGGCCTTGAAGCTGGCCCGGCGGCTGGCTCTGTCGCTGGCCCATCCCGAGTTCCGCGCCAGCTTCAAGGCCGAACTGGACCGTTCGCCTTTCCCGGAAGGGAAGCTGCACCTGCAGCGTCTGCTGCAGGCGAGCGACCACAGAGTATCAAAGGACGTGGCTCGGCTCAGCGGCTCGGCACAGTCCGATGTCGAGGCTGATGCAAGAGAGGCCGTCCCCCTGGAGGTGTACTTCCCGGTACCGGCGCACCGGGCCGCCTGGAGCGGTGGTTCAGACGTGCTGGTCGCCAGCGCGCGTGAGGACCGGGAGAATCCCGTCGGCTATGATGTCAACGGGCGGCGTCAGGTACTGAGCGCGGTGAGCCCGCCGGCCACTCCGGTGCTGGCCGTGGTTCCGGTGGAGACCAATTTCGACCAGCCCCTCGGTCCTGGATCTGAGGCTACCTGCACCGAATGCAGCCCCGGCGGTACCGGCGGAAGTGGAACCGGCACTTCCGCCCCGCCGCCCGGCATGTACATGACCTATTCCCACTTCGTGCAAGATTTTGAAGGTTGGTTGAAGGGCGAGCCAGAGTTTGAGTTCCATATCCTGGGCCAGTCCGGCACGACCGACTCCTTGCGGGACTACCAATGCGCGGGAAATGCAGCGGGCGGCTATTACCGGTTCGACCAGAATGCTCTCAACTGGAGCGGCAGTGTGCTCCTTTTCAGCCAATCGCAGTTGAACAGCTATCGGACCGCTCATCCCAACCAGAACTTCCGGATCATTGCCCTGGAAGACGATGATACCGGCTGCGCCATCAAGTTTGACGGCGACCGCTTCAGAAGGATGGTCGCTGCCATTCAGACGGCTTACCCCAGCCTGACGGGCTCCAAAGACACCGCCAATTTCATCTCGAAATGGGTCAAGCGCGCCAATGCGCTGCAGAAGATTCTGAGTGCTGTGTACTCGTTCATTACTACCCAGGACGACCTCATCGGAAACGCAATCGAGGATGTAGTCGTTGGTGTGAGTTATCCCGGAGCAAACTGGATCATCAAAGGTGAAAGCAATGTCACCAATGGCTGGATCAAACTGGAGATGCGCTGACACATGCTGGCCACACGGCTGCAGAATCTCACGCTGGCACTAGCCATCGTCGGGTTGATGTCGGGCTCGCCTGTCCAGGCGCAGTGGCGCCTGGGCATCGAGGTGGGGGCGGCCCGCTTCTGGGGGGCATCGCGGGACACCGTTGACGCCAACAGCTCAGTCGTCCCGTACCGCCCGACGACATTCGGGGTGAGCCTCGAACGGCAGGCAGGCAAATATGGCTTCGGCGTCCAGCTTCACTATTCTGAGGCGAGTCTGGGTCTCATCGGGCCAGAGCTGCAAGTCGCAGCCGAAGGTGCGTTCACGGTATTCAGCATCTCGCCCGAGGCGGTTGTTCGTTTAGCTACTTTGGGCGCGGCAAATGAGCTCCGACTACACGCGGGTCCACTGTTCGAACTCTGGGACCTCGTCGACATGGATTCTCGTGCTCGGGTGGGAGCCCAGGGCTCCGTCTCTCTGGACGTGCCGCTCGGTGGGCGTTTTCGCGGAGCAGTGATCGCCGGCGGTGCGGTGACACCCTCGCCCTACAACGAGGGGGAGCTTGACCTGGAAGACGGTGCTCCGACATACAAGCTGCGCACCATGTGGCGGCGAAGCTTCGCAGTCGCTCTCGACTATGAGTTGTAGCCTCTCGGTCCGGTGATGTCGCGAACGAAGCGGAGCGAAGTCGTGCGCACTTGAAATACCCTCGCGACATCATCGGACTACACCCAGCAGGCCGGCTAGCTCAAGGCGGAGAGATAGTCCGCGGGCAAGCCTACCTTCTCACCTGCTGCCCGGAGCTTGAGGGCATAGTCCGAATTTCGTTCATTCGGGCCTGGCGGGGTTGGAAGGTTGTAGCAGAGAGCCGCCGTCACGCGTCCATCAGCCAGCTCTACCAGTACAGCCTGGGGCCGGTACTCGCTTACGCTGGGTTCCGCGTACAGCTGCTGCAACTCGTCTAGCCTGAGAGACATCACCACACCATGCACCCGGCCCTTCGGATCCGGCACCAGAGCCGCCCGCTGTCCGATTCGCAGCGCCACCCCGCGCACCGAGGCAAGCTCCGGATCTCGAGGCGCCAGCCCCTTGGACCGGAGGAGGTCTGGGTCCATGAAGAGTCCGTAGAAGAACGCGTCCGCCCGCCGCGAAGAGGAACTCACGTTCCGTCACGCCCAGCCTGGGCCCACGCCAGCGCTGTCGAAACCGAGCGCCGCCACCCGCTGAGAAGTGCCCGGCGCTGTTCCGCCCCGGTCCGGGGCTCAAAGCGGGTGAATCGCCGACTCGCCTGGAACTCGTCCGCGCTGGTCCACACACCCAGCGCCAGCCCAGCCAGGGCGGCCGCGCCGAGAGCGGTGGTTTCGATCAGATCCGGGCGCTCGACCGGCAGGCCGAGAACGTCAGCCTGGAACTGCATCAGCCAATCGTTGGCCGCGGCACCGCCATCCACTCTCAGCGCGGGCACATCGAGGTGTTCCGCCGCGGTCATGGCACCCAACAGCTCCGCGCTGCTGTACGCCATGGACTCGAGCGCGGCGCGGACCAGGTGGGCCCGGCTGGTGCCTCGGGTAAGCCCGGTGATGGTGCCCCGCGCTTCCGGCTCCCAATAGGGAGTGCCCAGACCAACGAAGGCTGGAACGAAGTACACACCTGCGGTATCGGGAACACTGCGGGCCAGCGTTTCGCTCTCTGCAGCAGCGTCAATGAGGTGCAGACCGTCACGAAGCCACTGAATCGCGGCCCCGGCTATGAACACGCTTCCTTCGAGTGCGTACCAGGGCTCGCCGGTCGGACCACAGGCGGCCGTTGCCAGCACGCCGGGTGGTGGCTGAGGCAAACGATCGCCCGCGAGTACCAGCAGGAAGGCGCCGGTGCCATAGGTGTTCTTGGCCAGCCCCGGCGCGACGCAGCACTGCCCGAAGAGCGCGGACTGCTGATCGCCGGCCAGCCCGCCGATCGGCAACGCCAGCTCCAGATGTCCGCCCGCAGTCTCGCCGATGACCTCGGAGGACCTCACCAGCGTTGGCAAGACCTCTCGCGGCACGCCGAAGAGCCCCAGCAGATCGGAATTCCAATCCCGGTCGTGCAGATCGTACAGCAGTGTCCGCGAAGCGTTGGTGTGGTCCGTCACGTGGACAGTGCCGTTAGTGAGCTTCGCCACCAGCCAGCTCTCGATCGTGCCGGCCGCTAGCTCACCCCGCGCGGCGCGCCGGCGCAGCGTGGCATCCCGGAGCAACCACTCCAGCTTGGTTGCCGAGAAGTAAGGATCCGGCACCAGCCCGGTCCGATAGCGGATCATCGGCTCCATGCCCAGTCCCCGGAGCTCCCGACACCGCTCGGTTGTGCGCCGATCCTGCCACACGATTGCGGGAGCTACCGGGGCGAGCGTCTGGCGGTCCCACAGCACCACGGTCTCCCGCTGGTTGGTGATGCCGAGACCGACAGGCTGCTCGCGCGCGGCAGCCAGCGCCTCCCGCATCGCCTCTATCGATACCCGGAAGATCTCCTCGGCATCGTGCTCGACCCATCCCGGCTGGGGGAAATACTGCGTGAATTCGCGATAGCCTCGTCCCAGGACGGTGCCGTCCTGATGAATTACCAGGGCGGTCGAGCCGGTGGTGCCCTGATCCAGTGCCAGG
>DATADG010000271.1:0-5293 GCA_036258655.1 Gemmatimonadales bacterium
GCACGGTAATGGCGTTGTCGAGGAGCCGGGTCATGGCCCGGAGCGTCCTCAGGTGCTCCGGCGACCGCGTCCTGACCTCGGGCTGATAGGTCAGCTCCTTGGGATCTGTCATGTATTAATAGTAAGACTACGCGCAGCTACCGTTAGCGGAACCGGCCGAGGAGGTAGAGAATCAGACTCACAACCACCGAGATGACCAGCATGGAGACGAGTGGGATGTAGACTCGCACCGATTCCCGCTCGATCCGGATATCTCCCGGCAACCGACCAAACCAGCCGAACGCGCCCCACCATACTGCGAGCCCGATCAACACCAGTATCACACCCAGGATTACAAGCAGCGGCCCAGCGGTCGGCACCGTCACTCCACCAGACGATGTCGGATGGCGTGGATGTAGTCGGTGTAGGCAGGCTCCTGTCCCGACGCGCGCAAGTCCGAAGCGATCTGTCCTCGATGATAGGCCGAATGAATCACTACATGAGTGAGAATTTCCTCGACCGTGTTGGTCCAGCGCTCTCCCTTGGAGTTGGTATAGTCGACCCGCCTTGCGAGTGAGCTTGTGTTCGCATGACCGGGAATTCGTTGAGCAAGGTCCTGGAGCAGCTCTTCACATTGGTCGAGAGAAAGCTCCGGCCATACCGGAAGCTGTGCCTGCGTACCATCCATTCGAGCTAGCCAGAGCAATTCCGCTCCAATGATGTGACCGAACCACCGAAGACTACGAGGGGGTGGCGCTCCCTGGCGCAGTGAGCGAAGAGCTTCGCGGTTGGCCCACACATCGTACTGGAGCATGCGCCGCAGAAGCTCGATCATTCGCCGCTGGTAAGCGCGGACTGGCCCAGCGCCGCTCGGAAATTCCGGCGCATTCCCTCAAGGCCGGGACGCTCGAACGGCGTATGTCCGTAACGCTGCTGGAACTCCTCCTCCGTCATGCGCTCGAAGCAGTCAGGCTCGACGCCCGTGACCGCCTCACGCCGGGCGAACTCGAGGATGCCGGTAGGCTGGGCGAACCGGTGGTTCCACGGACACACGTCGTTACAGATATCGCAGCCGAACGCGTAGCCACGAAGCTGTTCCGCCAGCGATTCCGGAATAGGGCCTCGCTGCTCGATGGTGAGATAGGAGATACATCGGGTTGCATTGAGGAGTCGTGGCTCCAGCAGTGCCTCGGTGGGACAGGCTTCGAGACAACGCGTACAACTGCCGCAGCGATCCGACTCAAAGGGCGGGTCCTGCTCCAGCGCAAGATCGGTGAAGATGGAACCGATGAAGGTGAACGAGCCGGCCGTCGGACTGATCAGCATGGTGTTCTTGCCGATCCATCCAAGCCCGGCCCGCTGGGCCAGCTCCCGCTCGGGGACCGGCCCCGCATCGGTGTAACTGCGGGCGAGGGTGGCGCCGTTCTCTCGCAGGAACTCCGCCAGCTCGCCCAGGCGACGTTGCGTTACGCGGTGGTAATCCTCACCCCGGGCATACTTCGCAATCCTCGGCGGTTCGAGGTCTGTCGCCCGATCCTCGACGTAATAGTTGTCGAGCACCACGACGACGGAGCGGGCCTCCGGCGCTATCCGGCTGGGATCCTTTCGGCGACTCGCCTGACGGTGAAGGTAGCGCATCGTGCCGGCGTAGCCGCTCGCCAGCCAGTTGTCCAGAAACTCGCCATGCGCGGTAGCACCGGGATGAGTGATGCCGCAGGCGACGAACCCGAGCTCCTCGGCTCGGTGCTTCACTGCACTGGCCAGGCTCATGTTGTCGCCGCGGGAACCCTGCTCTCAGGAGGGGGAACCGCAACGGGCATCTCACGCGTGAACGTCTCGGTGGAGATGAGGCGAGCTCCGCGACCAAAGGTGATATAAGACCAGGCCCACTGAATCAGCACCAGGATTCGATTCCGGAAGCCGATGAGGAAGAAGATGTGGACGAACGTCCAGATGAGCCACGCCAGGAATCCGCCGAAGTGAAGCTTCCAGATATCAGCGACTGCCCGACCTCGCCCGATCACGGCGAGCTGGCCCTTGTCCCAGTACTGGAAGGCTCGTCGAGGTTCTCCCGCCAGGTCGCCGGTGATCGTGTCCGCGGCATACTCGCCCATCTGGATCGCGACAGGAGAGATGGCAGGAAGCGGCGCATTCCCCTGATGGGTGAACAACGCGGCGTCACCCAGCACGAATACCTCGGGATGTCCGGGAATGGTGCAGTCCGGCTCTACGATGGCTCGCCCGGCTGGATCGAGAGGCGTGCCCAGTGACCTGACGACACGGCTGGCGCGATTCCCCGCCGCCCAGATGACTGTCTGGGTCGGGATTGTCCACCCGCCGGCCTTTACGGAATCCGGATGGATTTCGGTGACCAGGGTTTCCGTACGTACGTCGACGCCGAGCCGTCGGAGGTCGTGCTTGGCCTGTTGGCTGAGGCTCTCGGGATAGGAAGGTAGGACGCGGGGCCCGCCTTCCAGCAGCATGACCGTGGCTTCACCTGGATCGATGTGCCTGAAGTCGCGCTTGAGCGCGTAGCGGCGCAGCTCGGCGACGGCGCCCGCCATCTCGACGCCGGTGGCGCCACCGCCCACGACAACAAAGGTGAGAAGCGTTTGGCGCCGCACCGGGTCGGGTTCGCGCTCCGCTAGCTCGAAGGCCAGCAGGACGCGTTGGCGGATCTCGACCGCGTCCTCCAAGCTCTTGAGCCCCGGTGCGAGTGATTCCCACTCCTCATGGCCGAAGTAGGAGTGGCGAGCGCCGGTCGCGACGAGCAGGTAGTCGTAGGAGACGCCGGTGCCGTCGGTGAAGTGCACCCTCCGGCTGGCCGTGTCGATCGTATTCACTTCCGCCAGCATCACTTCCGTATTCGCCTGTTTCCGAAGGACAGATCGAATAGGTGCGGCGATGTCACTCGGGTTCAGCGCTGCCGTCGCGACCTGATAGAGCATCGGCTGGAACAGGTGATGATTCCGCCGATCCACCAGAGTTATCCGCACGGGCGCCCGCCTGAGCCGGCGCGCCGCGTAGAGCCCGGCGAATCCCCCGCCCAGGATTACGACGTGAGGTGCGCCTGACTTCGACCGCTTACCGTCCAGACTCACGCTCACCTCGCAATGACTCTCCTGTGCCGCGCGTCTTACCCCTCACTTTTCACCTTTCGCTTCACACTTCCCACCTCTTACCCTACACCCGCATCGTCTCCCTGCGCCAGCGGGCAAACCGGATCACATCCTCCTCCGGTGGGACCGCATCCTCATCCGCGTACGCGGTATACATGCGCCAGCGCAGATAATTCCGGTCCGGGAGCGGGAGGAATGGAGCACTCCTCCACCAGCGCCTGCGTCGAAAGGCCCATGCGGTCCTCAGGAGATCGACACCCAGACGCGGGTTCAGCAACCCTCGTAAGGTGAGTCGGCCCGTCAGGGACATCCAGGACCGGGACATGGGCCAATTATAATTGGTATATTCCGCTCCCTATGACTTCCACATCCGGTGCTTTCCCCGAGCGCGCCCGGCGACACACCAGGCCAGCCATTTCTCTCCCATGAGCATCAGCGCGTGACCAACAGTCCATATCGCACGATGGACGACAATAAGCGCCCGACCGAGGACGAGACCCTCCTCGAAGGGCCGCAGCCCCGGGAGCGACACGGCAAGGAGCAGATTCTGGTTTCGGACCCCTGGCGAGTCCTCCGGATCATGGGGGAGTTCGTCTGGGGCTTTGACAATCTCTCCGACGTTCGGGACGGGGTGTCGATCTTCGGGTCGGCGCGTACGCCGCCGAGCGATCCGCAGTACAAGGCGGCGGTGGAGACGGCGCGACTCCTCGCGAAGGCCGGTATTCCCGTGATCACCGGTGGCGGCCCCGGCATCATGGAAGCGGCCAACCGAGGCGCCAAGGAAGCTGGGGGACTCTCGATCGGCTGCAATATCGAGCTTCCCTTCGAGCAGGGCTCAAACGGTTATCTGAGCCGGAGCCTCAACTTCAAGTTCTTCTTCGTACGGAAGACGATGTTCGTGAAGTACGCGACGGCTTTCATCGTCTTCCCGGGTGGATATGGTACGCTCGACGAGTTGTTCGAGTCGTTGACCCTGATCCAGACCGGCAAGGTTAGAAACTTTCCAGTGATCCTGTTTGGCCAGGAGTACTGGTCCGGACTGATCGAGTGGCTCACCCGAACCGTGGCGCACGAGCGTAAGATCGACGCCAGAGACCTAAAGCTGTTTTGCGTCACGGATGACCCGGAGGAAGCGACCCGTCTGGTGATCCAAGCTCGGAACGTCAAAGGCTAGATGAATCGCCCCTCGGCGCCATTCCTCCGCGGGCAGCGCATCGATCCCCAGGCCGTCACCGGACAGGAGACGGTGGCGGAGCTGATCGATAACGCCTTCCTGGCATATAACGCCGGCAGAATACGGGAAGGCTGCCAGCTATTCACCAGGCTGATGCTGGAGCCCGACGTGACCGTCGGCATGACGCTGACCGGCGCGATGACGCCGGCGGGACTGGGCATGAGCTGTCTGATTCCTCTGATGGAATCTGGTTTCGTCGACTGGGTGATCTCGACCGGTGCCAACCTGTATCACGATGCGCACTTTGCGCTCGGCCTCGCGATGCACCGGGGGACGCCGCAGGCAGACGATGTCGAGCTGCGGGACAAGGGCGTGGTGCGGATCTACGACATCTTCTTCGACTACAGCGTGCTGCTCTCGACCGATGCGTTCATTCGAGAAGTGTCCGCCCGGGACGAGTTTCAGCGGCCGATGAGCTCTGCCGAATATCATTATCTCCTCGGTGGCTATGTTCGGGAGCGCGAGCGGGCGCTCGGTCTCTCGCGCCGTTCGGTGCTCAGTGCCGCGTACGAGCTGGAGGTGCCGATCTACACCAGCTCACCCGGCGACAGCTCCATCGGGATGAACGTCGCCGAGCAGGCGCTCGCCGGGAGCAAGCTGCGCTTCGATGTGAGCGCCGACGTGAACGAGACGGCGAGCATCGTGCTGGAAGCCAAGCGGTCGGGCGGGAAGAGCGGAGTCCTGATCGTCGGCGGAGGCAGTCCCAAGAACTTCATGCTCCAGACCGAGCCGCAGATCCAGGAGGTGCTCGGCATCGACGAGAAGGGACACGACTACTTCCTGCAGATGACGGACGCCCGGCCGGACACGGGCGGGTTGTCCGGGGCAACGCCGGCCGAAGCGGTGAGCTGGGGCAAGATCGACCCGAGCCAGCTTCCCGGAACCGTGGTGGTCTACAGCGACAGCTCGATCGCCCTGCCGCTGGTCACGGCCTATGCGCGCGAGCGCCACGCACCCCGGT
>DATADG010000272.1:0-6974 GCA_036258655.1 Gemmatimonadales bacterium
CCTACGTGATCACGACCTATCGTCTCACCGAGCACTACCTCGCAGGGGCGATGAGCCGCTGGAATCCCTGGCTCACCGAGTTGATGCCGGAGCTCTTCATCGAGATCTCGCCCGAGTTGGCCGGTGAAAAGGGAATCCGGAACACCGACTGGGTGCGGGTGAGCACGCCGAGAGCGGTGATCCGGGCGAAGGCGCTGGTGACCCGGCGGGTGCGGCCGTTCCGCCTGGGCGAAAAGGTGGTGCATCAGGTTGGCATGCCCTGGCACTGGGGCTGGGAGGGCGTGGTGAAGGGCGACGTGGTGAACACGCTCACCGCCATGGTGGGCGATCCCAATGTCAGCATCCATGAGGGGAAGGCGTTCGTGTGCAACGTGGAAAAGGCATGAAAAGCGGGGCAGCAGGGCTGCAGGGCAGCGAGCCCATGGGCTTCTACACCGACACAACCGTCTGCATTGGCTGCAAGGCGTGCGAGGTTGCCTGCAAGGAGTGGAACCAGCTCCCCGCACGGGACGGCGGGGAGATCGAGATGAGCGGCCACAGCTACGATAACACCCTGCGGCTGGACGGCATCCACTGGCGGCATGTGAAGTTCATCGAGCAGTTCAGCGAAGACCGGGTAGGCGGGCGCTGGCTCATGATGAGCGACGTCTGCAAGCACTGTGTGAACGCGCCCTGCCTCGAGATCTGTCCCACCGGGGCCATCATCCGGACCGAGTTCGACACCGTTGTCATCCAGAGCGACACCTGCAACGGGTGCCGCGCCTGCATCGCCGCCTGCCCCTTCGGCGTGATCGACATGAACCCCGCCGCCGACGTTGCCCAGAAGTGCACGCTGTGCTACGACCGGCTACAGGTCGGGATGGAGCCGGCCTGCTCCCAGGCCTGCCCCACCGACTCGATCCGGTTTGGAACCATTCGCGAGCTCCGGCAGATGGCCGAGGGCCGAGTACAGCAGCTGCACAGCCTGGGAGAGAATCGAGCATATCTCTACGGTGCTGACGACAAAATTTTGGGCGGCCTCAATTCATTCTACCTCCTGGTGGATAAACCCGAGGTGTACGGCCTTCCGACGTCACCCAAGATGCCGACGAGAAACCTGATCCCCTCGTCGCTCCTCTCCACCGCCGGTGCGGTGGTGATCGCGCTGCTCGGCATGGTTGGGATCAGGAAGCGGCGGATGGACGAACGCGCGACGGACCAGGGCGAAGAGGGCGCCCGTGTCTGACACCTTCTTCACCGCCTCGCCGGACTGGGCCTGGTGGATCGTTTTCTACTTCTTCATCGGCGGGATCGCCGGGACCGCTTTCTTCCTCGCTTCACTCCTCGATCTGACCGGCCGACCGGCTGACCGCCCGACCGCACGCCTTGGCTACTATATCGCATTCATCGGTGCCATCATCAGCGGGATCCTGCTCACGCTCGATCTTCACCGGCCGCTGCGCTTCTGGCACATGCTGATCGAGTCAAACACCGGCCAGCCGATGTTCAAGTCGTGGGTGCCGATGTCGGTGGGATCGTGGGCGCTCCTTCTCTTCGGCCTGTTCACGTTTCTGGCCGCCCTGGCCGCCGTGAGCGAGGAACGCCAGC
This sequence comes from Gemmatimonadales bacterium, assembly GCA_036258655.1. Lineage (GTDB taxonomy): Bacteria > Gemmatimonadota > Gemmatimonadetes > Gemmatimonadales > GWC2-71-9 > CAVVWJ01. Next base: position 1,588 of record DATADG010000272.1, read on the forward strand.
GACCCCGCGTGCTCCAATCTGCGCCGGTCCGGTTCCTCCGCCGGCGGGGACCCTCCATCATCGTCGCGGTGCTGGGAAGCATCTTCGGGCTCTTCATCGCCGGCTACACCGGGGTCCTGCTGGCGGTGACCAACCGTCCGATCTGGGCCGACTCCAGTCTGTTGGGGCTCCTGTTCCTCGTATCCGGCGCCTCGACCGGCGCGGCCGCGCTCATCCTGCTCGGCATTCGTCGTCGCGCGGCGAATCCGGCCACGCTCGGCTGGCTCCGCTGGTTCGACCAGCGGGTCTTGATTCTGGAACTGATCGTCCTGGTCGCGTTCCTGGTCTCACTGGGCTCGGTGGCTCGAGTGTTCCTCAGCATCTGGGGCGTGCTGCTGCTCGTAGGAGTGGTGGGTATCGGAATTCTCTGGCCACTCTTCATGGAGCGAGCGCGGGGCGCGCACGGCCCCCGTGACCTGGTGCGCGCGGCATCGTTGGTGCTGGTCGGCGGATTTCTGCTCCGGGTGGTGGTGCTGCTGTCATCGGAGCAGATCCACGTGCTCGGCGCAGGGATCACGGGCCCGTGATGTGGGAGCGCTGTGTTCTAGGCCTATGCCTTCTCGCCGCCTGTACCAGCCCGGAAGACGGCCGCACGCGGGGCGGCGGCCCCGGGGCCGATGTCAGAAACTGGAATCAACCGGTTGAGCTCCATGCCGGAGCTGAGCCGTACTACGATACTCCATGCGTGACGGACCCTGTTGAATGCCACGGACCGGAGCCGGTCTTCGGACCGACACCACCACCAGACTAGCGGAACTCGAGCAGCGGCGGCCCGAGTGGGGGACGTGGCTGGCGTTACTGGGCGCGGTGGACGCGGCTCACGCATCACGAGTGCCTGACTTCAGCGTGCGCCTAGCCGGCCGCGATGCACGACCGACTCCTTCCGAACCACTCCTCCATCGGAGCACTCTCCACATAGACGCCGAGTGGACCAGGCGGCTGGTCAGGGATCTCCTCTCGATCGCGGCGGGCGGAGATCTCGCGGGTGGTGCGACGCTCCGGGGCTATCGCCCGTCCAGAGATGACGCAGTGGGTCTGGTCATGGCAGCGGTGCGCCAGGACGTGGAAGTGCTGGGAGCGGTGGCGACCTCGGCTGGGGTCGATAGAGGAGCCCTGGCGTCGGTCGCGCATCTGGCGGCGCTGCCGTTGCTGCTGGCGTGCGGCCGAGAGCTCGAGAGCGAGATACCGGGGTATTGGCCCCAGGGATACTGCCCGGTCTGCGCAGCCTGGCCCATTCTCGCCGAGCGCAGGGGACTGGACCGGAGCCGGCGGCTTCGCTGCGGGAGGTGCGCAGCAGAGTGGGAGGTGCAGTGGCTCTGCTGTATCTACTGCGGGGAGAATCAGCACGAGCGGCTCGGCATGCTGGAGCCTGACGAGCGAGGCGAGCAGCTCAAGGTGGAGACCTGCGGCACGTGCCGGGCGTACCTCAAGTCCATCGCGAGCCTCCAGGGTTTCTCCGCGATGGAGCTGCTGCTGCAGGACCTGGAGACGGTGGAGCTGGACCTCGTAGCGCTGGAGCGAGGGTATGGGAGGCCGGAGGAGAGAGGGTTTGAGCTAGAGGTGATGATAGGATGACTCACGCGTCGCGTGACGCGCGACTCGGGACAGCTTTACGTCCGGCAGACGTCTGCCGCCAGCTCCTCGCTGCCCTCGATGCCGCCGAGGGCCGGCGGCGGCGGCGCAAGCGAAACACCACTCCGGATGCCATCGGTATGACCATCAAGCGCACGCTGCTTGAGGACACGGTCCGGGAGGACCCGAGCCCGGATGCTTACGAAGGCTGGCTTCTGGACCAGTGCCTCAAATCGGGCGATGCGAGTGGGCCGGTGCGCGCGATGGCACTCGATGTACTGGCAGAGTGGCGGATGGCGCAGAAGTCGGAGCAGTTTCGAGATTGGCTGGCGCAAGGAGCGCCGTCGGATGACAGCGGGGAAATGGGACACCGGGGAAGCGGGTCAGCGGGTAAGCGAGAGAGAGATTAGGCTACTCCTGTCCACCCATCCGCTCGAGTATTTCACCCAGTCGCCGCATCTCGTCGCCATATCGCGCCCAATCGATCTCTCGCTGGGCTTCTATTGCCGCCTGGTAGCGCCGACGGGCCTCTTGCAGCAGAGTCGCAAGGCGGGAGTCTGGAGCTGCCGGCGCGGCAGCTCCGGTATCCGCCGCGATAACCTGGGTAGGCGCCCGCCGTCCGGAACCGCCAAATAGCTCGCTCAGCGCGTCGTCCAGCGTTTCCCGCATCACCACCCGATTCTGATACGCCACTACCACCCGCTTGAGCTCAGGAATGCGCCCGCCCTCTGCGCGGAGATAGAGCGGCTGCACGTAGAGCAGCGCCTCCTCTATCGGTATTACCAGCAGGTCTCCCCTAATCACCCGTGAGCCGCGTTGATCCCAGAGCGACACCTGGCGGGAGATCTCGGTGTCCTGATTGATTCGGTTCTCGATCTGCCGAGGCCCGAACACGAGGCTCTGCCGGGAGAGGCGGTACACCCTAAGCTTTCCGTAGACATCTCCATCGTTCCGCGCGGCCATCCACGCCGCCAGGTTGTCCTTACCCCTCGGGGTAAAGGGCACCATGTAGATGAATTCCGGGCTCTTCTCCTCCGGCAGCCGCATGATGATGTGCCGCATGAACGGCACCGAGCCTTCCGCCTCCGCCGCGACCGGGATCTGCCACTGGTCCTCCCGGTGATAGAAGTCCTCCGGGTCATCCATGTGGTAGGTGGTATAGAGACTGGTCTGGATCCGGTAGATATCGTCAGGATAGCGGATGTGGGCCCGAAGATCGGGCGGCATGCTGTCCATCGCGACCAGGATTCCAGGGAAGATCCGTGACCAGGTGCGGATCAGCGGGTCGGACGGCGCACCGATGTAGGCGGTGAGCGTCCCATCGTAGGCATCGATAACCAGCTTCACGCTGTTCCGCATGTAGTTCACGCCGCTGGTGAGGCGCTGGGCATACGGGTATCGACTGGAGACGGTGTAGCCGTCGAGGAACCACTTGAGCGTGCCATCACCGGCTATCACGAGGTACGGATCCCGATCGAAGCCAACGAAGGGGAGCGCCTTCCGAGCCCGCTCGGAGATGTCCCGGTGGTAGAGCACTCGGCTGTCGTTGGTGATGTCGCCGGAGAACAGAATCTTCGAGGATGCGAACTGAGCGGCCAGTACTGCCCGCCGCAGCACGTTTCCGACCGGCACGCCACCCTTCCCGTCGTAGGAGGAATACACGTTCTTCTCGCCCGAGGGGTGGTCCAGCTCGCGCTGCCGGGTGTCGACGAAGATGTACGGTTCTGTCAGCTCGCCGTAATAGATCTGGGGACGGGTGAGCTTGATGGATACCGTCGAGACCGGGGGGAGGTCCTTGATGAACAACACCGGTAATCCCTCGGGCGTCACCTGGTTGACCGGGCTCAGCGTCAGCCCCATGCCATGGGTGAAGGTCAGGTGCTCGTTGATGAAGGTCCGGGTCGGGAGCGCGCCGGCGTTGAGCTCGCGGGGTGACAGCAGGACCTGCCGGTAGCGTCCGTCGATCATGTAGCGGTCATCATCGACCGACACAAAGTCGTAATAGGTACGAATCTCCTGCAGCTGCCCGAAGGTCTCCAGCAGCGGCTCCCGGTCCCACAACCGGACGTTCTCGATGGTTGGAGCGTTGGAACGGATATCGGCCAACGTCAGGTTGGCCTCCGCACCCAGGTCCCGGACTTCCACGCTGTCCAATCCCCACGCCCGGCGGGTGGCGGCAATGTGGTGTCGCAGGTACGGCGTCTCTCTGGTCAGCTCGGTGGGGGCCACGACAAACTTCTGGATCAGCGCGGGATAAAGCGCTCGGCCGAGGATGGCAACGAGCCCGTAGGCGACGATCGCAGGAACGGCAAAGCGCGGCAGCTGGCGCCTGAGTCCTCCAATCACCACGGCAATAGCAGCGGCGAGCGCCAGCACCGAGGAGATGCGGAGCGCCGGCAGCCTGGCGTGCAAGTCGGTGTAGCTGGCGCCGAGCAGCGGGCCGGTGGTGGAGTACAAGAGCTCTGCGGGGTCCACCAGCCAGAGCCGGAGCGCGATCAGGAGGAACAGCGCGCCGAGGAGGGCAGAGAGGTGGAGTCCGGCAGATGGCTCGATCCGCAGCCGTCCGGGGCGGCGCCCCTGACTGCTGAGCAGGATGTCACCCCGAAGGGCATACACCGGCACCACCATGGCAAGAGAGATGACGGTCAGTGCGGTGAGGAAGCCGAGCACGAGACTCAGCGCCGGCAGGGTGAAAACGTAAAAGCCGATATCCCGCCCGAAGATCGGGTCGGAGGCCCCGAACGGGGTTGCGTGAATGGCCCGAAGCACCAGCTCCCACGCTGGCGTGGCGGCAAAACCGGCGAGGACTCCGAGTGTAAGCGCGACCGGTAGGCTCAAGCGGCGGAGTATTCCGGTGACATCCACCCGTGGGCTCCGGGCGGTCTGTCCCAGCCGAAGCACGATGGCGTCGGGCACCACCCCGCGCTGAGCGGTGCGCAGGTTGACGTAGAGTACAGCAAACGTCAGCCCACTGACGGTCAGGAAGAGCAGCACCCGGGTGATCAGCTCCCGGGCGAAGACGATCTCATACCCGATCTCCTGGAACCACCACCAGTCACTGATCAGTGAAAGCAGAGGTCGCACGAAGAGCGAGGCCAGGAACACGACGGCCAGCAGGGTCAACACCAGTCGTCGTCGCAGCACGGGCACTCCGATGAAGAGTAGAGGCGAGGTAAGAGTATGAGGTAAGATGTCAGATACTATGGCAATGTGGTAAGAGGCTATGAATCTGCGGCTGGCGCCCCTCTACACTGGTCCACAGATTTATCTCCACCTATGCTACAGCTGTCCTACTTACCAGAGGAGGTCCAGCATGCGAGCACTTCTTCTTAGCCTAGGCCTCTCATTTGTGGGCACTGTCGGCCTGGCGCAGGGCAGTCCTACCGTTGAGTCGCCTCATGCAGTCATGTTCCTGGCCGATGAAGTCGCCTGGTCTCCCGCACCAGCCAGCCTTCCAGCAGGCGCCAAGGTTGCGGTACTCGACGGAAATCCGAAGAAAGCCGGGCCGTTCACCATGCGGATTTCGTTCCCGGATGGGTATCGCATTCCTCCACACTATCACCCGGCGGTGGAGCGGGTGACGGTCATTGAAGGGGACTTTCAGCTCGGGATGGGTGACAAGTTCGACGAGTCGGCCCTCAAATCAATGCCGGCCGGCGCGTTTGTCTCAATGCAGCCAGGTACGCGTCATTTTGCCCGGGCTAAAGGGAACACGGTTGTCCAGGTGAACGCGACCGGGCCGTGGAAGCTGATTTACGTGAACCCGACCGATGACC
>DATADG010000273.1:0-12678 GCA_036258655.1 Gemmatimonadales bacterium
GTCGAGAACTATTCAAACTTGTATCCCTATCCCTATCCCGTAGCCATCAACGTCAATGGCATCGAGGGAGGGATGGAGTACCCCATGATCGTGTTCTGCCACAACCGTACCGACGGGCCGGCGCTATTCAGCGTCACCGCCCATGAGATCGGGCATACCTGGTTTCCCATGATCGTGGGCAACAACGAGCGACTGTATGCCTGGATGGATGAAGGGCTGAACACCTTCATGAACTACTACAACTGGGAGAAGAAATTTCCGGGCAAGTATAACCGGCGCGGAAATCCCGCAATCTACATTCCTTTCGCCTTGTCCGGCCGGGAAGAGCCTATCATGACCCCAGCGGACCGGATTCAAGGTAGCCTCAGCGTAACCGCATACACCAAGCCCGGCCTCGCGCTGATCCTGCTGCGGGACCAGGTTATCGGCCCGGACCGGTTCGATCCCGCATTTCGAGAGTACATTCGCCGTTGGGCCTACAAGCATCCAACGCCGGCTGATTTTTTCCGGACTATTGAGGACGGCGTTGGTGAAGATCTCAGCTGGTTCTGGCGTTCCTGGTTCTACACCACTGACCGGCTCGATCTAGCCGTGGATTCGGTAACGGTATCCGACTCCGCGGGGCTGTTTTCTCAGGTTTACCTGCGGACCGCCAGCTCAATGCCCATGCCGGTCGAACTGAGTTTGCGCATGGAGGATGGCACGAGCCAGCAGCTGAGTCTACCGGTGGAAATCTGGTACGGTGGTAATCGCTACACCGTCAGAGTGCCAGGGCCGAAACGAGTCATTGCTGCGACGATCGATGCCCGCAACCGTTACCCGGACGTTCGCCGGGAGAACAACAGCTGGGTGCGGAACGGCGGAATGACTGGTACGAGGGGGAGGGAGAACGAGGCAACGAATGGAACGAGGTGATGCACCGCTCTGCCGCATCCCCTCATTCCAGACAATACACCTACTCCACGCGCAGCTGCCAGAGCCCGCTCAACATATCGATCGCATAGAGCGACCCATTCGCGAACTGCACACCCCAGGTATATGTGTTCCCGGCGCCGCCAGGCTGAACTTGGCCCAGGAGCCTGTCGGAAAGGTCGCCCGACAAGGTTCCCGACACGTCCAGGGCCACGACGCCTCCGTTGTAGAATGCCGCGTAGAGGACCTGCCGCGCTTCGTCCATCCAGAAATTGTGCGCTCCGGCACCGTTCAGGTGAAAGAACGCCACCTCTGTAGGACTGGCGAGGTTGGAGACGTCGACCACATGGATGTCACCGCTGGAGCTGACCCCTCTCACGCCAGGACCTTCCTGGCCAACGAACAAATACCGACGTTCTCCAGTAACCGGGTTGTGGAACCACCAGCCGTTGTGGGCTGAAGGACTGCTCATGCTGGTGGCAGCTGTGACTATACGACTGACTCTGATGGGTGCCGACGGCGAACCACCACGTATCCCGTTGCCAACGTCGTAAATGATGACACCCTCATCCCAGGCGAAGACAAAGGCGAGCCCGTCGCGCACAAAGGTGTCGTGAATTCCGTAGTTTGGCTGGATCGGCTCTCGGTGAACCAATACCGGCGTTGCGAGATCGGTGAGATCGTAAATCAACAGGGCCGGCTGGTCCTCGACGGGATTGCCGCTGAAGCCCGGGTTGAGCGCGGCGAACGCGTAGTCGCTCCCATCGATTGTTGCCAAGGTGACAGTATGCACCCCCGCAGACCCGATTATCGCTGAACCCAGCAGCGTCGGCTGAGCCGGATTGCTGAGACCGTACGTGTAAATGCCACCGCCTGGTCCGCCTTCGCCACTCAAAACCAGATATTCTCCATTGTCGCTCACTTGAACATCACTGACAGTTCCAATCTCCGGGATCTCGACAGACCCTGCTGCTGACGGTGCCCCCGCGGCATCCAGAGACCAGACCTTCAACACGTTACCCTGCTCTGCCCGGAACCCCCACGTGCCGGTGTACGCGTAGTTGCCATGGACCCACAGGTCGGAGCTGTACCGTTCCGGGACGTTATTGCCGCCGGCAGCAACTGTCAGACCGGTGACGGTTGGGGGCAGCACCGGTTCCACGTTGCTGTCATTGCTGCAAGCAGCCAGGCTGAAGGCGATTACACTGCAGAGAATCGTTTTGTTAGTCATGCTGCTCATGGTGGGCTCCGGCGTGTGATGGCGCGGTGTCCTGGGCCACACCATACCGGCCCATGCGATGAAACGGCAGTCCCACTGTGACACGGGCTCCCGCGCTCATCGACCAAAGCCAGGTCTTTTCGTAGAACGCTTGCAGGTTGAAGAGACCGCCACCGACATCTGCCATCCTCCCGTAGGAAAGCTCGATGAACGGAGCGAGCTTCACGGCACCCAATGCCGGCGGCTCGAAGGCGTAGCCCGCGGTGTGGATGCTCCATCTGGTGGTGCCAAGGATTGCGTTCTCCAGGTGCGGTCGCACCGAGCGGAAGAGGTCTGCCGTCCGCTCCTCTTCAGGCCGTTCGGTACGCTCGAACCGGTAATGGATACGACTCCGGCCGAGCGTCCAGGCACCTTCGGCCAGTACGCTACGAAAAACAAAAAAGCCGGCTGCTTCCGAGGTGCGAGCCCACTCCGCCATCGCATACAGAGGGCTGGTTCCCAGTGTGCCGGACCACCGTCCCGATACACTCCATTTTTTCTGGTCGGTCCCGGAGCCCGGCCGATGTTCCGGCGAGTGCACTCGGGCGTGGGAGGCCTGGAATTCCAAGCCAGTCAGCGGGAAGACCGTTACCCGGGCGGACCAGGAATCGCCGAAGCGCGACACTCGAGGCCACTGACTCGGCCGCTCGGGCTCGTCGCCGTTGAAGAAACCAGCCTCTGCCATGAAGGGTCCTGATCGGACCCCGATGATGGCCACCGCCCGCTCCAGGATTTGCGCCAGGTGATGGTTCACCGGGTAACGCAGCACGGGACGAGACATCGGGTCGTCGGTCCCGAAGGGTGCGAACCCTTTTCCGAAGGCGGCAGAAATCATCACCTGCCCCAGAGGCTGAGACGCCGAGAGCATGATTTCATGCACGTACGTGTGAGGATGGCGGCGGTCAATGAAACCCTCACCCCAGTCACCCGGGGTGAGCTCACCATCGGGAATGGTAAGACCCTCGAAGTTGACGGTGGTGAGCAGCCGCAATTGGTTCTGCAACACCCCGCCGTGAGCCATTACGGCCGGCTGCACCAGACGGATTTCCCCCAGCGACCTTCCGCGGGGTACCGGATCGGCAAAGGTGTAGACGGGGACCGCGTTGGCGCCCAGCCGGAACCAAGGAGAGTTTTGAGCCTGGCTCACAGAGGGGCAAAGGAGGGCTATCGCCAGTGTCATCGTGAGTGGAGCGAAGCACCTGTCCCGAGCTGCGCGAGGGGATGACACCCTCACAGGTCCTCAATCAGATTCGGCTACCGCTCCCTGACCAGCCGAAAGACTCGCGCGAAGAAAGTCGCGGTTCATTCTCGTGATTGTGTCAATGCTGATCAGTTTGGGACAGGCCTCCTGGCACTCGCCATAGAGGGTACAGCCGCCGAAATGCTCGAGGTCCATCTGGTGCACCATCCTGAGGGTGCGCCGGTAGCGCTCAGGCTGACCTTGGGGCAACAGACTCAGGTGGGTCAGCTTCGCTGCCGTGAATAGGGACGCCGAGCCGTTGGGGCAGGCAGCCGCGCAGGCGCCACACGCAATGCACTGTGCCGCATCCATGGCCGTGTCCACCACCTCCTTTGGAATGAGGATGGCATTCCCGTCCGGAGCTCCACCGGTGGCAGCGCTGATGTATCCTCCCGCCTGGATGATCCGATCGAGCGCGCCGCGATCCACGACCAGATCCCGGAGAATAGGAAACGCACGCACTCGCCACGGCTCAACGGTGATCACGTCGCCATCCCGGAAGCTCCGCATGTGCAGCTGACAGCTGGCAGTACCCGGCACTGGGCCGTGGGCCACGCCATTGATCATGAGACTGCACGAACCGCAGATCCCCTCCCGACAATCATGGTCGAAGGCGATAGGCACCTCGCCGCGCTCCGCCAGACGTTCATTGAGCACGTCGAGCATTTCGAGGAACGACATGTCGGGGCTGATGCCGGGTGCGTCGTACGCGACCAGCCGGCCCGGCTCCGTCGGACCGGGTTGGCGCCAGATTCGCAGCGTCAGGTTCATGGTCCGTTGGGTCACGCGTGGCGAGTCTCGAGTCGCGCGGCGTGACTCACTTATAACTCCGCTGTGCGAGCGGGACATACTCGAAGCGGAGCGGCTCCTGGTGCAGCCGGGGCTCGCGGGTGGGTCCGCTGTATTCCCACGCAGCCACGTAGGCATATTCGTTGTCGTTCCGCAGCGCCTCGCCATCCGGCGTCTGATGTTCCACCCTGAAGTGGCCCCCGCACGATTCCTCCCGATGTAACGCGTCACGGCACATCAGCTCGCCCAACTCCAGGAAGTCGGCCACCCGTCCCGCCTTTTCCAGCGCCTGATTCAACTCGGCGTCACTTCCGGCCACGTTGACATCCTGCCAGAACTGCTCCCGAAGCTCGGGAATTCGCGACAACGCCGTGCGCAGTCCATCCGCACTGCGAGCCATTCCGCAGTAGTCCCACATCAACTTGCCGAGCTCTCGATGAAAGGAGTCCACGGTTCGCCTGCCTTTTACCTCGAGCAATCGGCGGCAGTTGGCCCGTACCTCCTCCTCCACCCGCCGGCATTCCGGATGATCGGCGGTCACCCGTTCCAGCTTGGCGGCTGCCAGGTAATCCCCGATAGTGACCGGCAAGATGAAGTACCCATCCGCCAATCCTTGCATCAGGGCACTGGCGCCGAGCCGGTTGGCTCCATGATCCGAGAAGTTTGCCTCACCGATCACGTGGAGTCCCGGGATGGTGCTCATCAAGTTGTAGTCGACCCAGAGGCCGCCCATCGTGTAATGCACGGCAGGGTAGATTCGCATGGGAACTTCGTAGGGGTTTTCATCGGTGATCCGCTGGTACATCTCGAACAGATTGCCGTACCGGTCGCGAATGGTCCGTTCGCCCAGGCGTCGAATCGCGTCGGCGAAATCCAGGTACACTCCGAGTCCCGACTCACCCACACCGCGCGACTCGTCGCAGACTTCCTTGGCCGCTCGGGAGGCGATGTCTCGCGGGGCCAGGTTGCCAAAGCTGGGATACTTCCGCTCCAGGTAGTAATCCCGGTCCGAGTCGGGAATCTCTGCTGGAGGCCGCTTGTCTCCCGCTTTCTTGGGCACCCATACTCGACCGTCGTTCCGGAGTGATTCGCTCATGAGGGTCAGCTTGGACTGGTATTCGCCGCTCACCGGGATACAGGTCGGATGGATCTGGGTATAGCACGGGTTCCCGAAGGCGGCTCCCCGCTTGTAGGCTCGCCAGATGGCGGTCGCGTTGGATCCTTTGGCGTTGGTGGAGAGGTAAAACACGTTGCCGTAGCCACCAGTGCCCAGAACCACGGCATCACCCACGTGTGAGGAGATTTCTCCGCTCACCAAATTACGGGTCACGATGCCTCGCGCCCGACCGTCGATGACGATCAGGTCGAGCATTTCCGTCCGGGGATACATAATCACACCGCCGCGGTCGATCTCCTTTTGCATCTGCTGATAAGCTCCGAGCAGCAGCTGCTGTCCCGTTTGTCCACGGGCGTAGAACGTGCGGGATACCTGAGCGCCCCCAAAGGACCGATTCGCCAGGAGGCCGCCGTATTCCCGCGCGAATGGGACTCCCTGTGCAACACACTGGTCGATGATCTCGACGCTTAGTTGGGCCAGCCGGTATACGTTCGCCTCCCGCGCCCGAAAGTCGCCACCCTTGACCGTGTCGTAGAACAACCGGTAAATGCTATCGCCATCGTTCCGGTAGTTTTTGGCCGCGTTGATGCCGCCTTGGGCCGCAATGCTGTGCGCCCGGCGGGGAGAATCCTGGAAGCAGAAGCACTTGACGTTGTATCCCAGCTCGCTGAGCGAGGCTGCGGCGGATGCGCCACCCAATCCGCTCCCCACCATCAGAATCGTGTACTTCCGCTTGTTCGCGGGATTGACCAGCCGCACCTCGAATCGATGCTTGTCCCACTTCTGGTCGATAGGACCGTCAGGGACCCGGGAGCGCAGCTCCATTACCGTACGACTCCTGCGTACACGGCGATCGGAATCACCGTGAAACCCAGCCAGATGAGCAGCGCCAGCACCACGGCAATCTGACGCCGTAGCGGCCGCGGAGATGGCGGACTCAGTCCCAGACTTCTGCCGCTGCTCCATACGCCGTGGTACAGGTGAAGTCCCACCGCGGCCATCGCGATCAGGTAGATGATGACCACAGCCAGATCACCGAAGCCCGTCGCCACGTTGTGGTAGGGATTCCCCGCGACGAAGTTGGGATGCGCGGTGCCGACCGTGAAATGAAGGATGTGGTAGACTAGAAAGAGCAGGATGAGCCCCCCGCCCCACCGGATGGTGCGGGAAGCCCAGGTGGAGACCTGGGGGTCTCGACCACCGGCATAACGCTCGGGTCGTGCTTCGAAGCGGCGGCGGGCGAGTTGCACTGCGGCGACCACGTGAAGCACCAAGGCAGCGAGGAGGACCAGCCGGGCGACCCAGAGTGCGCCTCCGGTCCCGTGGAGAAAGGCGCTGTACGCATTGATGTTGGCAGGTCCCTGAAATACCAGCAGGTTGGCGAGGACGTGGGTGATCAGGTACGCCACCATGATTACGCCCGTTACCGCCATAATCGCCTTCTTGCCTACCGAAGAATTCCAGAACAGCCGGAGCCGATTCATTGCTGCACTCTGCTCACCCGTCAACCACGGCCTGAGTGGAACGGACTGCTTCGGCAGACTTCCGGAGCTCTGCTCGCTCGTCATCGGACAGGCTCACCTCGATGATCCGCTCGAGCCCTGGGCGGCCCACCTTACAGGGAACGCCGCAGAATACATCACGCAGTCCGTACTCACCCTGCAGCCACGCCGAACACGGTAGAATTCGTTTCTTATCCAGCGCAATCGCCTCAACCATCTGCACCGCTGCGGCGCTGGGGGCGTAGTATGCTGACCCGGTCTTGAGGAAGCCTACAATCTCGGCGCCACCGTTTCGGGTGCGGGTTACGATGGACTCCAGCTTGTCGCGTTCGATCAGTTGCGTTACGGGTATCCCCGACACCGTCGTATAGGAGACCAGAGGCACCATGGTGTCACCATGCCCGCCGAGGACCATCGCCTGAATGTCCTCGACCGACACGTCCAGCGCCTCAGAGAGAAAAGTCCGATATCGAGCGGTGTCGAGCACACCTGCCATGCCCAGGATTCGCTCGCGCGGAAAGCGGCTCGTCTTCATGGCGACGTAACACATGACATCGAGTGGATTGGACACCATGATGATGATGGACTTGGGCGCGATGCGTGCTATCTGCTCGGTCACGGAGCGCACGATGCCGGCATTGGTCTTTACCAGGTCGTCGCGGCTCATGCCTGGCTTTCGGGCTATTCCGGCGGTCACTACGAAGACCTCTGCGCCTGCGGCTTCGTCGTAGTTGCCACTGCCAATGATCCTGGTGTCAAAACCCTCGATGGGACCTGACTGCCACTGGTCCAGTCCTTTGCCTTGGGGCACGCCGTCTACCACGTCGATCATCACCACGGTGCGCGCCAGGTTTTTCTCGGCGAGTCGCTGTGCCGCAGTCGCGCCCACATTTCCTGCTCCCACTACCGCAACTTTGTTCAGCATGCAGGCAGCTCTCGCAGTTCATCAAAGTGGAGGGAATCGGTCACGGCCGCCGGAATATATACGGGAGATGGAAGTTCGAAGTCGCGGGTCGCGTCTCACGCGTCATTTACTGGGGGAGCGCTCGCGGACTCCGGATCAGCAATCAAAGTCGTTGCGGAAGCATCTGCGGCGCGACCTGTGACACGCGACCCCTGACGCTGTCCCACTTGCCGGATCGCCTCGTAGAGCACGATGCTGACGGCATTAGCAAGGTTCAGGCTCCGCACCGGACCGTACATCGGGATGGTAAAACATCGCTCAGGATGTTTGTCCAGGATGCGCTGCGGCATCCCTTCGGTCTCGCTGCCGAAGACGAGACAGCTATTTGGCTTGTAGGGTGCCTCCCAGTAACTCTGCTGAGCCTTGGCAGAAAAGTAGAGACAGCGACCCCGGTCCATTGCGTCGCGGAACGCGAACCAGTTCGGGTGGACCCAGAGATCCACTGCATCCCAGTAATCCAGGCCAGCACGCCGCAGAGTACTATCGTTAAGGGTAAAACCCAGGGGCTCGATCAGATGAAGGGATGTGTCAGTGGCCGCGCAGAGTCGGGCGATGTTACCGGTATTCGGAGGAATCTGTGGCTGAATCAGCGCAACGTGGAGCGGCATTCAACCGCCCCGAGTGTGCATCTCCCGGTGAGGATCGGCCCGGAGAGATTCGAGCTGGTGCAGGATCCCGCGGTCGGGAGAGTTAGCCCGCAGCTCGGCACCACGGTCAGCACGGGCACTCCAGCTCTCGACGATTTGGGCTGCAATCTCCTGGTCCGAGCGTCCGACTCGGAGAGCCTCTCGTAAGTCCAGGCCGCTCTCACCATATAAACACAGCAGCCAGGTGCCGTCGGCCGTCAGCCGGGCCCGATCGCAGCTCCGGCAGAAGGGCGCGGTCGTTGACGCAATCACGCCGAAGCTGGTTCCGTCCGGCAGGCGAAACCGCTCAGCCGGTGCCGGGCCCGCCTCACCGATCGAGGTAATGGGACCATACTGCAGCGATAGCCGATGGAGGATTTCGTCCCGGCTCACCACCTGCTCCAGCGACCACTCGGTAGCACCGCCCACATCCATGTACTCGATGAAGCGCACCTCTGCTCCACGACTTCGGCCAAACTCGATGAGATCGGACAGCTCATCGTCGTTGTAGCCTCGAATAACCACCACGTTGAGCTTGACGCTCCCGAATCCCGACCGGCGTGCTGCGTCGATCCCGGTAAGAATGTCAGAATGACGAGCGCTTCTGGCGAAATCCTGCATCCGCTCAGGCCGAAGTGTGTCAAGGCTCACCGTCACCCGGTCGAGGCCGGCAGCGCGCAGCGCTTTGGCCTGGCGCTCCAGCAGGATGCCGTTGGTAGTCAAAGCGATGTCACGAAGGGCGGAATGCCGCCGGAGCCGCCCGACCAACAGATGAAGGTCATGTCGCAGCAAAGGCTCGCCGCCGGTCAAACGCACCTTGGTTACCCCGAGTCGGGTAAAGATGCCGACGAGGCGGTCGATCTCTTCGAACGTCAGAATGGATTCCCGCGGAAGCCACACGTACTCACGCTCGGGCATGCAATACCGGCAGCGCATGTTGCAGCGATCGGTGACCGAGATGCGCAGCGACTTGAGGGGGCGGCCCAGAACGTCGGTCACCGGGAAAGCGGGAAACGTGGAAAGCGTCTTCATGCCCGAGTTGCGTCGGATTTACCTGTGATAAGATCTGAGCTCTCACCATCGAGCTTACCCGCTGTCCCGCTGTTCTGCTGTCCTTCCAACCCACTGCCCATCTGCCCTGGGGAACCACCTTCTACCCACTCCATTGTCCCGTCCACGAAAACTTCCCGCTTCCAGATGGGCACCCGTCGCTTGATCTCCTCGATGACAAATCGGCAGGCGGCAAACGCCTCATCGCGGTGGGCGGATGCCGCGGCCACCACCACTGCGGCTTCTCCGACCCTTACGGTTCCGGTGCGATGCTGCAGTGCAACCGCACACTCCCACCGCCGTTCTGCCTCCACCTGGATCCGGGCGCATTCAGCCTCCGCCATCGGCTCGTACGCGGAGTAATCCAGCTGCAGCACCGCACGACCACCATTGTGATCGCGAACGGTGCCAAGGAAGCAGGCGATGGCTCCTCTGGACGCTGACTGAACCTGCCCCACCAGCGTGGCCAGCTCGAGTGGATCCGATGTGAGATACATAGATCAACCACCCGAGAGGGGTGGCAGAATGGCCACCTCGTCGCCCTGCGCGAGCAGATCGTCTGTGGCTGCCTGGACCAGGTTCACCGCGCACATCGGTCTGGTCGGCAGGGCCTCCGCGCGGGTAAGGCTCCGGAGATGATCCAGGACGTCGCCCACGGTTGCGGGTGCTTCCAGCTCCAGCTCAATCGCATCGCGACCTAGGAGCTCGGCGTAGCTAGCGAAGAGCAACACACGTACGGTGAGCGTAGAGGTGGGGGCAGAGGGCAACATGCAGGAAACTTACTTCCCTCTGGAGCGGCCCGAAACAGCATCGGAATGACAAAGGGCCGCCTTCGCCAAGCGGCCCCTTGTCTGTCTCGTCTCAGGAGACCTGAACTACATACCTTGAGCCGGCTCCGCCTCCGAGGTCGTTTCGTCTGCCACTAGTGCTCGCAACTCCTTGCTGGGCTTGAACACTGGTACTGGACGAGCAGCCACCTCGACTGGATCGCCGGTGCGGGGATTCCGGGCCATGCGGGTCTTCCGACGGCGGATCTTGAAGGTGCCGAAGCCGCGGACCTCGATATTGTGCTGCTGCTTGAGCGCTTCCTTTACCGCCTCTAGAAACGCATCCACCACGCGGGCACAGTCCTTCTTCGAGATCATGGGCCCCGCGGTGCGAGCGATGGAGGCGGTCACCTGTTCAACGAGATCGGCCTTGGTCATGCATCCCCCAGGAGGGTTATGTCGGCGGAGCGCGAGGAGGGCCAGCAATGGCCGATACTACGAGCTTACCCCTTGTCTGTCAAGGGGTTGCCGGTTTGCAGCGAGCCCACCTCGAGGGAGCTCATGAATTCACGAAAGTGAGGCAGAGCATCGTGGGGTCCTGGTGCGGCCTCGGGATGATACTGAACAGCAAACAATGGAAGCTCGCGGTGACGAATACCTTCTATGGTTCCATCGTTGAGATTGAGGTGAGTCACCTCCAGAGCTGGTGCCCCGGGCACCCCTGCGGCATCTCCAACAACAGCGAAGCCATGGTTTTGAGTAGTGATGAGCACCTGATCAGTCCGAACACAGCGGACGGGGTGATTGCCTCCCCGGTGCCCATAAGGAAGTTTCGCGGTAGACCCTCCGTAGGCCAACCCGATCAGCTGATGACCCAGGCAAATGCCGAAGGTGGGGAGGCCGGCGTCCGCCAGCTCTCGTATGGATGGAAGTGCGTAGCCCACAGCGGCGGGATCCCCCGGTCCATTGGAAAGGAAAAGACCGTCTGGGTTTAGCTCCCGAACCTGAGCTGCTGAGGTGGTGGCGGGTACGACCGTAACGCGACATCCGGCACGAACCAGCATCCGCACGATGTTCCGCTTGATCCCGAAATTGTAAGCAACGACGTGGGCACCCGTGCCTTCTGAGTCCCAGGTGCCGGTGCTCGCCCTGGAGGCCAAATCGAGTCCTTCCATTGAGGGAGAAGCGAGCAGACGCGCGCGGAGCTCGTCAGTAGGTTCTGTGCCGGTAGCCAGTACTCCACGCATGGCTCCCCGCTCTCGCAGGTGCCGGGTCAGGCGGCGGGTATCTACGTGCTCGATTACAGGCACTCCGGCTTCGGAAAGCCAGTCGTCCAGCCTCCGCGTGGCGCGCCAGTTCGATGGATTCCGAGTCATTTCGCGCACTACCACCCCGCTCACCTGGGGACGAGGCGACTCCATGTCGGCCTCGTTCACACCGTAGTTGCCGATCATAGGAGCCGTCATTACGACGATCTGTCCCAGGTAGCTGGGATCGGTAAATGTCTCCTGATATCCAGTCAGATTGGTGGTGAAGACCACTTCCCCAAAGGTAGGCCCTACGTCATGTACGGTGGTGCCGGTGAACCATGCGCCGTCCTCCAGCAAGACGAAAGCGGGGCGACCGGTCACCCGGCCACCCCGCTCATCTCGTAGCTACAGATCACCGTCTGGGCTGCTGAGGAGTCTGAGAGCCCTGCGGCGCAGCTGGAGCCTTCGCGTCCGGCTGTGGTGTGCCCTCCAGCGGCAGCGGTGCCTGCCGGGTCTGCGGGGCACCGGTGTTTGGAGTTCCGGTCGCGGGCGCAGTCGGCTCTCCCAACGGCAGCGGTGCCTGCTGGTTGGGCGCAGCCGGGGTAGCTGCGCGGATTCGCTCCTGAATATCGCTCGAGCTGGCGCCGCGCGGAACAAAAGAGAGCACCAGCGAGAGCAGCATGAAAATCCCTCCGCACCACCAGGTCAGCTTGGTGAGAATAGTGACCGCCTGTCGGCCGCCGAGCACGGTATCCGTGCCTCCACCGCCGAGGGAAGCCAGCCCGCCACCCTGGCCAGCCTGGAGCAGCACCACGACCGACAGCAGTAGCGCGTCGAGAATGAGGAGCGTTACGAGCAGTGCAAACATGGTGGGGTAGTGTAATGAAGAGGGGGGTGGAAGTCGAGAGTTGGTCGCGGGTCGTGGTCCCTCACGACGCGTGACCCTCGGCGCGTGACTCATTCCACCTCATCAATCGACCTCGGCCAATCCTGCTTCAGTAGTCGAGACATCGCCCGGTCGGCCAGCAGCCGGCCACCAGTCTGGCATCGTGCGCAATAGTTCGTTTCATTTTCCGCATAGCGAATCCGCTGCACCGGCGCGCCGCACACAGGACACGGCTTTCCGAACCGCCCATGCACGGCCATACCTTCACGGAAGGCAGTGACCTTCTCCGGAAAATCGTCGCCGGTCTCGCGCTGTAA
>DATADG010000274.1:0-2678 GCA_036258655.1 Gemmatimonadales bacterium
GTGACTCGCCCCGCGATCCCGGTCCCGGGCACGGTGCTGATGTCCACGTTGTGCTCCGCGGCCATCTTGCGCACCAATGGAGTAGACTTGCGCCGGAGGCGCTCTTCTGCGGTCTCCGCCGCCCCGTTGCCGCCGGTGGCGTCACCGAGCGAGCGGGATTCTGCCGGCGGAGCGCTCGTCGCGGTGACGGGCACATTCGCGGTTGCCGGCGCCGGCGGAGTCTCGGACCGGGTCCCGCCTCCGCGAGGTGGGGCCGAGGGGGCCGGAGCCAGTGGCGCGGGTGGTGCCCCCGATGGGGTCGCCGGTTGGACTGGAGCCGGCGCACCGGGCGAAGGCGCCGCGGCTGGCTTGGGCTTCTCGGCGGCGGCTGCGGCGTCGGTCTCGATCCGGGCAACCACGGTCTGCACCGCCACAGTCTGACCCTCCTGCACCAGGATCTCGGCCAGCACGCCGGCCCCGGGCGCCGGAATCTCGGCGTCCACCTTGTCGGTCGAGATTTCGAAGATCGGCTCGTCCCGCTTCACCGGCTCGCCCACCTTCTTGATCCAGCGGGAGAGCGTCCCTTCCGCGATGGACTCACCCATCTGAGGCATGATTACGTCTATTTTGGCCATCGGAGTTCCTTGTCTTCTCAGTCACGAGTCGCGAGTCAAGCGTCTCGGCTCGACCGACCATCTGACGCGACTCGCGACCCGCGACTCGCGACTACCACAAGACTAATACGCCGCCAGCCACCTCGCTGCCTTTGCGATATCCGCCGTCTGGGGCAACACAAAATCTTCCAGTTGGGGCGCGTAGGGCAGCGGGACGTCATGCGCGGCAACCCGCTTGATGGGCGCGTCCAGCCACTCGAACGCGAGGTCGTTGATCCGGGCCGCGATCTCGCCGGCCACACCTCCCGTCACTGTGTCCTCGTGAACGATCAGGACACGATTGGTCTTCTTCACGGTTTCGGCGATCGCAGCATCGTCCATCGGAAGAAGCGAGCGAAGATCGAGCACTTCCACCGAGAGATTGTCCTCCCGCTGCAGCTGCTCGGCGGCTTCCAGTGCCTTCCACACCGTGGCGGCGTAGGTGATGATCGAGAGATCCCGCCCCTCGCGTGCGATCCGCGCCTTACCGATGGGCACCACGTGGTCGCCGGATGGAAGCTCTTCCTTGATCCGCCGATACAGATACTTGTGCTCGAAGAAGAGCACGCAATCATCGTCCCGAATTGCGGCCTTCAGGAGGCCCTTGGCATCACTCGCGGTGGCCGGATACACGATCTTGAGCCCGGGCGTGTGCAGAAAGGCCGCTTCTGGATTCTGCGAGTGAAAGGGCCCGCCGCGGACATAACCACCACTGGGGCCGCGCACTACCATGGGACAGGGCAGGAAGGCGCGGTAGCGGGCGGTGGCCACGTAATTGGTGAGCATGTCGTAGTCACAGGAGATGAAATCGATGAACTGCATCTCGCAGACTGGCCGCATGCCCATGTGCGCGGCGCCGGCAGCCGCACCCACGATGGCCGCCTCCGAGAGCGGCGTGTCGATGACGCGCCGCTCCCCGAAGCGAGCCTGCAGGCCTTCGGTGACCTTGAAGGCCCCGCCGTAGACCCCGATGTCCTCGCCCAGGCAGATCACCTCCGGATCCCGCTCCATCTCCTCGAAGAGACCCTGCCGGATGGCTTCGAGATACGTAGTCTCAGCCATCGTGAGTTCCCCAGCCGGACGGGCGTTCGTGCTGTTCCACTGCCGAGCGTACGCCGGCGCGGAACCACAGCGTGGCAACCTCCTCCGGATCGGCGTAGACGCCTCTCAGCGCGTCCCGCGGCTCGGGCGGCGGTGACGCTTCCGCCTGATCAGTGGCCTGGTCGACTTCCTCCTGAACCCGGGTGTCGATCCGGCTCAGCTCCTCCGGATTCACAGCATATCGAGATGTCAGCTCCCTGATGTAGCGGTCCAGTGGATCGTTCTCCCGGGCCCAACGCTCGATCTCCCCAGCGGGCACGTAGGACTGGTTATCGTGCTCCGCATGTCCCTTGCGCCGGTACGTCATCAGCTCTATCAAGGTGACGCCGCCCCCGGCCCGCGCACGGTCGACCGCCTCCTTCGTGACTTGATACGTTGCCACCACGTCGTTGCCGTCGGCTCGTACTCCGGGCACGCCATACCCAACGGCCTTGTCCTTGAAGCTGGTGCATGCCGTCTGCTTGGTGGTCGGCGTGGAGTACGCATAGCCGTTGTTCTCGATAATGACCACCAACGGGCAGCGCTGTACCGCGGCAAAGTTGATTCCCTCATGGAACGCGCCGGTGGAGGTCGCGCCGTCCCCCACGTACACCAGTCCGACCCGGGGCTGGCTCCGCAGCTTGAAGGAGAGCGTGACACCGGCCATGACCGGCACCATGTCGCCCAGGTGAGAGATCTGCCCGATGAAGCCGCGGACAGTGTCGCCGAAGTGAATGTTGAGCTCGCGCCCTCGGGTGGGTGAATCTCCCTTGGCCATATACTGCCGCAGGATCTCGACTGGAGTGGCTCCCTGCACCAGCATCGATCCCAAATTCCGAATCAGGGGCGAGAGCACGTCGCCCTTGGAGCGGTCCAGCGCATACGCCGAGCCTACAGCATCTGCCTCCTGCCCGAGCGACCGGAAGAGTCCCCCCACGACCTTGGTCTGGCGGTACAAGTTGACCA
>DATADG010000275.1:0-3711 GCA_036258655.1 Gemmatimonadales bacterium
GTAAGGCCGAAGGTGCCGTCTCTGAGCCCGAATCCTGTCTCGACCCGGATGAGGCCCATGAGCCATTCGAGCGCCAGTCCGGCCACTGGTCGGATCCCATCCGTGCTCGTCCAGGGCTGGTCGTCGTATGGCCGACCTGCATATCCGGCCGCAACGAACGGGGCGATGATGAGCCGCTGGCCCGTCGAGACATACGATCCCAATGACAGCGTAGGTACTGGCAGCTGGAGACGCCACTCGAGGTGAGCAAGGACCATTTCCCGCCCGCCGAACCTTCGGAATGGTTCGCCTACCAGCGTTCCCCTGCCCCCGATTACATAGCTCCGATATGGGGGCAGCTGGTCTGTTCCGAACCCAAGATGGGTGCGGGCCAGAACCTCAGTGCCGTCGAGCCGGGCTCGCCACTCGGCATGAGCAGCCAAACGAACATATTGCGAGGAGCCTTCCGCGCCTTCGACCAGAATTCGGCCCTGGAGATCACGCTCGACACCAGCTCCCCCGCCACTTCGTTCCACGCCGAGCCGCGCAACGCGATGGTATCCAGCTCCCAGCGCCGGGTTGCTCCGATATCGTCCGTTTGCCGGGGAAGCGTGGACGCGTACTGAATGGCTCTCCACTAATCCCACGCTGCCCGTTAACCAAGTACGCGCGCCGACTTGCCGGCGGGCCTCGGCCTCGATTGCATGGAGCAGGACGTAGTCTCCGTAATCCTTCCCTCCTTCCTGCGCCAGGAGTGAGTTGGTCACCGGCGCAATGACCGGCAGCTCACTCATGTCCCTGATCTGTCGAGCGGCACCGAGGCTGAACTGGGCAACTCCCATCTGCCATCGTGCGGCAAGCGCACCCAGCACGCGATCGTCTGAAGTACCGTACGCCACCGAGGGCTGCAACTGGATCCGACCGCCTCTCAGTCGGGTAATGCCTCCGATCCCGAGTGCGAGTCCCTGAACCCGATTGACCCGGGCGATATCGCTCAGAGAGCCGGTGGCCAAGCGTCTAGAGGGAAGACCGGCAAGTGCCGCTGTGCCGGCAATCCGCTCCACTTCAGTCCGGAGTGATTCCATGTCCTCGCGGCTGAACGGTTGTGCCTCGTCGGCAATGGCTTCCTCCAGCGGCTGTTCCCATGTCACCTCGCCACCGGGTTCCAGCAAGCCCGCGATAGCGGGTCCACTGAACAGTCCGGTCGGGATCGGGTCGTTCAGCTCGTATTCTTCGATTTCCCAGCGTCCACGGATAATTCCCCGGGCTGGAAAGTCGAGCCAAGTCACCCGCCTTCGAATCTCGATCTCCTGACGGTATGGGAGCCAGTACCGCCCCTCGTACAACGCGTTCTCCAATACGACGCTGATGTCTTCCAGTTGGCGGTCCAGGTATGACGGCGGGGTAAAGCTAAAGCGAAAACGGACCAGCTCCGCCGTTGCCACGTCCAGGTATAGCGTACCAATGACCAGCGGCTGTTCAATGGATCTCGGCCGCACCTGAACCTGGTGGACGGTCACCACTCCCGTCAGCGTCCGAATTGCGATGGAATCCACCAGGGCGAAGTCATACGCCGTCATTCCACGGGGGGAGAGCGGGTGGGGCACATCCCGGACCTCGTCACCCTCGCCGATGCGGATGACGTTTCCGAAGTTGTTGGTGACAATGCCGAGATGGTCTCGATGGTAGCGGATATCGGTAGGGAGGAAGGTGCCGTCACGCCAACCCAGAATCACTTGCTTGCTGATGTTGGGGGCGTGCCAATACACTTCCACTTCGAGCTCGTCGGCCTTGACCAGTTTCGGTGGGTCCGCGAGTCCCTCTCCTAGCTGCGCCAGAAAGAAGACGAACCCATGGGCCCGGGCCCGATAGCTGGTAAGCGCAGAATCGGCCTGGACTGCCAGCCTGCGAACAACCGCGCGCCGGACCAGAGTAATTGCCTCAGGCGCGTTCCAGCTCTGCGCCCGGAGAGGCGCGTAATACGACAGAAGAAGTAAGAGGGAAAGACCTGTGGAGAACCCCCTGTGAAGGCGACAGATGCTGCCTGGCTTCTCTCTTGTCACCGCTCACCTCTTACGGCTGTTCGCCGAGCAATAGTTCGTAGGCGTGCAGCTCAGACCACCGGTCTCATTCTTCTTATCTCATGCGGGTCGAGTGGAACAGCCGCTCCAACCACTCCGGCTCCCACAACCGCACGCGTGATCTCGTTGGATCGAGCCATCGTCCTCGAGACCGCCGGGCCGCCGCCGTCCGATACCACTGTCACCTTTACCGCCGGTACTTCCCGTATCATTGTGCTGCGGCACGGTCCACCAGAAAACATCGTGTTTGCCCGTGTCAGCTTTGCGCCGGCGACTTTTCCAGATAGCGGCCAATCGGTCACCGTAGACATCCGCCCTCGACCGGGAGTCTATGGTCTTGAGCTTACTAGTAGCGTCCCCTTTCGTGAGGGAGTAACGGTGGAGTTCGACTATGCCCGGTACTTTTCCGCTCCAGCGCTTGCCCTCAAGGTGTATTCCAATGAGGCAGCGTTCGCGCGGGCGCTCGCAGTGGGGCGGCTCCTCCCTAACAATCAGATAGAGCTGTTACCCACTGTCAGCGGCGAGCTCGACCACGCCGCAGCAGCGATCGCCGTACCGGGAAGTTACCTGGTAGCCGCGCCACTGTGACGTCCAGTTTCGAGCTTTTTGCGACCCGAGGCCGGCAGGGCGGGATGGTGCCGGTGACCCGGCAGGTGGTTCTGGACGGGGAGACGCCGGTCTCCGCCTTTGCCAAGCTCCACCGCGGACGATACGGGTTCCTGCTGGAGTCGCTGGAGGGTGGCGAGAAGTGGGCGCGATACACATTTCTCGCGACCGATCCACGTGCAGTCTATCAGTACCGGGGACGGCAGTGCTTCCGGTGGACCTCCCGTTCGACCTGGGAGGTAGTCGAGACCGACATGGCACCCCTCGACCATCTTGGCCGAATCATGCGGCAACATCCACCTGTGGAAGTGCCCGGACTGCCCCGATTCACCGGCGGTGCCGTGGGCTACCTTGGATACGACATCGTTCGAAGCATCGAAGCACTTCCCTCCGCGCCGCCGGACGACCGCGACCTCCCGGATGCGATTCTGATGCTGGTCGACACCCTGCTCGTGCTGGACAACCTGTACAATCGCGCAACAGTCATCGCAAACGTCGAGGTCCCAACGAACTCGTCCGAGGCGGACCTTCGCCGACTGTACGATGATGCAGTCGAGACTATTGAGGATTGGCTCGCCCGGCTGGCCGGGCGGGGCACAGCCGACGTGCTTCCGATCGAGCGTCCACCTGAGCTGCCGGCAACCACCGGGCCCTATTCCGACCAGCAATTCCAGGCGGACGTGGAGCGAATCAAAGAGTACATCGTGGCAGGCGACATCTTTCAGGCGGTTCTCTCACGGCGGCTCGATCTGCCTGCATCGGACCCGTTTCTCACCTATCGATACCTACGAGCCCTCAACCCTGCACCTTACCTCTATTACCTGCACTGCGACGAGGTGTACCTGATCGGAAGCTCGCCGGAAGTGCTGGTGCGGGTCGAGGACAATGAAGTGACGGTTCGCCCTATAGCCGGAACACGTCCGCGCGGTACAACTGTGGAGCATGATACTGTACTGGCTCAGGAGCTGGCGGCTGATCCCAAGGAGAGGGCCGAGCACCTCATGCTGGTGGATCTTGGGAGAAATGACGTTGGTCGAGTGGCTGC
>DATADG010000276.1:0-3505 GCA_036258655.1 Gemmatimonadales bacterium
GAGATGAGGAGCGTCATCAGAGCGGCGATCAATCCGGCGCCCTGCATGATGACGAGCCAGACGCTGAATCCCGCAAGCTCGCCCCCGCTGAGCTGAAACGTCAGTATGAGGCCGGAGAGGACAGTCAGCAGCGACCCGGGCGCGATGACGACTTTGGCGAGTGTGGCCTGGGCCCGGACCACAGCGCCCAGTCCGCTCCGGTCTTCACGTCGGGCGGCAATTCCAACGATCATGGAAGCAATGGCGCCGCCGAGCCACATGGTGAAACCCAGCAGATGAAGGAACAGCCAGGCTCGGCTCACGAGGTAACGGCCGAAAGGATTGCTCCGTCGATTGGCTGGCGGCCCGAGAACCCGGTGTCGATCTCGTGCCAGTGGCTGATGCGTTCTTCACCCAATCGCCAACAGAGAAAGATCGGACGGTCTTCCCGCAGCGAATAGAAGTCTACTAGGCCGGCCTCGAATCCCTTGAAGACGCACCCGATGGCATCAAGCTCCTGCAGGTACTGATTGATTCGCGTGGCGTGCCGGGTGACTTCCTCCCTGGCAGCCACCAACTCCTGCGTCTCACCCCATTCCGCTCGGGCCCCACCCGTGAGGAGCTCGAACCGGCCCACCGCGGCACGCCACTTCGGGTACTCGAGCGTCAGGTCGGCCACTACCCTCCGCACCAACGGCAACGTGCGTTCCGCTTCTTCGAGGGTGAAAAGCTTGAAGTCCGGCATGTCTATCCCCAGATGATCTTCACTTCGGGAATCTGTTCCGGGTGACTTATGAAGCCTACGACACGGCCATTGCTATCGACGACGGTGATGGTGGGGCGGAGATGTGACTCCGTCGGATCCAGGTCCATCCGAATCTCGAAACCCTTGAGCTCCCGGTCCGGATTCACCACTGGCGTATTGGTTCGCATCAGCGAGTCAGCGCGGGTGTGCCAGGGATGCTTCCCTTCCGCCAGGCAGCGAGTCACCAGGTCTCGATCACTCAAGGTTCCCAGGAACCGGCGCGTGCGGTGGTCATCCACCACTGGAACCACGGAGATGTTACGAGTCTTGAGCATGATCGCCACCTCACTGGCCATCGCGCCCGCGACCGCTACATGCGGATCGGGCACCATCACTTCCGAGGCTTTCATGGGCTCAATTTGACCGGAAAGGGAGAGTGGTCAAGAGTCCTTTCCCCACTGCTCCAGCGCCTCGCGGGTCGCGCGGCGACCCTCGTGTGCATATTCTCGCACTCGATCCAGCCTGAACGTCGCATTCCGCTCGACCTTGGGACGCACATAAACCAGTGGCGGGCGGGCGGAATCGGCTCGCCACAGGGCAAGCTGGCTCTGAGTGTTTGCCGCCATGAGAATGCCGATCGCGTCATCATGCGCCCGTATCATCGGGGGTATGCGCGACATTTCCGCGGGAGGACCAAGATCAAATCCAGGGCCTACGTCCACAGCAACCACCAGCTCGACTTCCAGGTCGGCGGCAGGCTCCAGAGGCACCACGGCGCGGAGGCCACCGTCGCCATATCGTCTGCCGTTGAGAATGACTGGTGGGTAGTACATCGGCAGTGCACAGCTGGCACAGAGCACATCGACCAGCGGGGCGTTGGTCGCACCTGCGCCGAATAAGGCGAGCTCACCGGTATCCAGATCCACGGCGGTCACGGTCAACGGCACGGACAGATCCGAGAACCGGCGGGCCGGAACGAGCAACTCGATGGCGGCCCTGAGCGGCGCCGGCTTCATCAAGGAACGGAGGTAGAGTCCAGCAACCGGAGTGAGCAGGTCGCGGGCAACTCCTCTCGGTCCAATCTCTGCCAGTCGCTCCAGCAGCTCGTCACCCGAGACCCCGCTGGCGAGGCCCGCAGCTACGACCGCACCCATTGAGGTCCCGATGTACCAGGTGGGCTCGAAGCCGGCCTCTCGTGTCGCGCGGCAGGCCCCCAGGTGGGCAGCAGTCTTGGCTCCGCCGCCGCTGAGCACCAACGCCGCGGTACGTCCGGTCAAGCGCGCCCTTTTTTACGGTGTGCTTCGGCACGGGCGTACCGCTCGCGCTCCTCGTCGGTCTCGGGGACGAGTCGCGGTACCCGCTTCGGCCTCCCGTTTTCATCGAGCCCCACGAAGACAACGTGCGCGGTGTGGGTGTGCCGCTTCTCACCGCTGCTGACTCGCTCGGCATAGACCTCGACGGTGATATCCATGCTGGAGTTGCCGACGTAATCCACTGTCGCGGCACATGTAACCAGTGCTCCGACCGGAATGCGTTCCCGGAAGTCCACCCGCTCGATGCTGGCGGTGACCGCCGGACCACCCGCGTGACGGATCGCTGCCACGGCTGCAGCCTGATCGACCAGTGCCATCAGCTCACCACCAAAGAGATCGCCCCGAATGTTCTGCATGTGCGGCATGACAAATGTCGTGATCGAGCCGACGGAGTAGGACATGGGGCGGGAGGGCGGAGAAGTCGGAAGGGTCGGAGAAGCCGGAGATCTCCGGTCAGATGATGGATAGGACGGAGAGGACGGAGTTGCTTTCGACCTCTCCGACCTCTCCGACCTCTCCGCCTTCTCCGCCTTCTCCGACTTCCTAATAATCCACCGGCCTTAAGTAGTACTCGCCAATTGCGGTACCAGTAAGCATGGCCACGGTGGGAAGACGGCGCTTCCAGTGAGTGGAATCGAGACGCTGGCGAACGAGTTTGATCTCATCTCCCGCGAACCCCAGTGCCTCGATCTCCTCGGATTTGTGGCCGAGCAGCACCCAATGCAGGATCGCGTCCGCGCGGGGGTAGGAGATCCCAAAATCCCCCTCATCCGTCTGTCCTCTAATAAGATCGGCGCTGGCAGGCTTGGCGATGATCACTTCTGGGACACCGAGGTGACGGGCGAGCGCCCAGACCTGGGTCTTGAAGAGGTCCCCGATTGGGTTCACCGGCGGCGAATCGTCGGCATGCCAGGTGAAGTACCCGAACAGCCGCTCGGTCTTGTTGCCGGTTCCCAGAGGCAACGCACGCACTGCTGCCGACAGATCGAAGAGAGTGATCATCCGCGTCCGCGCCATGATATTCCCCAACCGGCTGGGCTCCACCTCGCCTCCAATCGCGGCAGCCAGAGCGTCGACCGAGGCGCTGATATCGATTGTGCGAGCCGGAATGCCGAGAGCGTCGACGACAAGCTGGGCGTGATCCAGGCTTTCCTTGCTAGAGGTGCGGTAAGGCATCCGGACGCCTAGGACATTAGGTGCTCCGAGCGCCTCCACAGCAAGGTAGGCGACCAGCGAGCTGTCCACTCCGCCGGAGAGGCCGATTACCACCCGCTCGAATTTTCGCCGCCGCTGGACCTCGTCACGGATAAACTCGATGAGCCATCGCCTGGTGAGCTCCGGATCGATCGCCAGCGGGTCCTGCCGGGGATGAAAACGGGCAGCCAGGGGAGGCAGCGGGGCGGCGGGGCGGCGGGTCTCTGGGACCGCGGTTTCTCTCCCTGACCCTTTGCCGGCCCGCTGCCCCGCC
>DATADG010000277.1:0-12675 GCA_036258655.1 Gemmatimonadales bacterium
AGCCACGCTGAATTTCGGGATACCCCAACTGGGCGCCGAGCCCGGCCACGATAATGTCACAGGCTGAGGCGAGACCCGCGCCGCCGGCCAGGGCGCGTCCCTGAACCATCGCGATGACTGGCTTGGGCAGCTGGCGCAGCCGCTCGAAGAGGGTTCCCAGCCGGAGCGCCGCTGACTCGTTCTCTGCGGCCGTGCGATCGACCGAGGCGAGCAGCTCATCGAGGTCCGCGCCGGCGCAGAAGTCCTTGCCCGCGCCCCGAAGCAGAATTACCCGCACTTCAGCGTCGAGATCGGCACGCTCGAGCGACTGGTGCAGTTCCTCGATCAGCTCGCCACTGAGAGCATTGCGCTTGGAGGGCCGGTTGAGCGTGAGTGTCAGCACGCCGCTATCCAGAGACCTGAGAAGCAGCTCGGTCATTTCTGCTTTAGCCGGCGGGCGAGGGCGGGAGGCACCGGGATCTCCATGCGGAGCAGAGCCGTGGAATAGACCTTCCCCTGGGCATCGGTCTTGAGTGAGATGGTGCCTCCGCCATCCAGCGCGCCGTGCAGCAAAAAGTTGAGCGCGCACAGATTGGGCAGCTCGAACCGCTCCACACCGCTGACCATTCCCTTGAAGTGCCGGGCGACACGGGCGACGGTGACCTCGCGTCTGAGCACCGCGTAGTACTCCGGCTCCAGCGCGATCAAACCAACGTTTGCAGTGTCACCTTTGTCGCCTGAGCGGGCATGTGCTATCCAGCGAAGCTGGAGACGCTGCCTAGTCACCTCTCGCCTCATGACAACGCTCTCGGTGGAAAATCCCCCCACGCACTGCGGCAGGAGTCCCCGCTTCCGCGGGGTTGGGTGGCACCATGAAACGAAAGTGTCATGCTCTGAGTATCTCGACGCGGACAAACGGCTCGATCTGTCGACGATCGATCAGCGCCGGCCAATACGCCACAACCTCCTCAACAGCAGGCCGTCCACCAGCGAATCCGGTGACGCTGGGTGGACCGGTCAGCACCAGCGGCGCGATTTCGCGAGTGAAACGCTCTACCGGGGCCCGCTCGCGCGCGCGCACTCCCACCCTGAGCTGCACCTCGGGAGCATCGGGATCAGGAGGCCCGCTGAGTGGGCCATGTGTCGCGTTGGCGCCAACGAATTCAGTGAGGATCTGCTCGTACTCGAGACCGAGATCCTTGAGCCGGCCGCGAAGAACGCGATCGGCGGCGCGCGCCTTGTCGACTGCCTCGGGCCAGGAGTAGACCAGGGTGCCCACCGCTTTGTAGCCGTAAAAGTACGCGATCGAGACCTTGAGCATGGGTGTTCTGGGTGCTCCCTGGATCCCGCTCACCCGGACCCGATCGCGTCCCGCTTGCTCCAGGCTAATGGTCGTGAAATCGGCGATGCCGTCGGGAGTGATGTAGCCGTGTGGATCCCCCATCTCGTAGACCAGTTGTTCGGTAACCGACGCCACCGAGACGACGCCGCCCGTGTTCGGATGCTTGGTCACGACGAAGCTGCCGTCCGCTGATGCCTCCACGATCGGGAAGCCGGGATTCTCGAGCCCCTTCACGCTACGCCAGTTCTTCAGCAGGTTGCCGCCGGAGCACTGTGCTCCGCATTCGATGATGTGCCCGGCGACGGTGCCCGCCGCGATCTTGTCCCAATCATCAGCGGGCCATCCGAACTCGTGAACCAGTGGTCCCAGCGTGAGACCGGTGTCGGTCACTCGTCCGGTGACGACCACATCGGCGCCCTTGCCCAGCGCCTCGACGATTGGTGCCATGCCGAGATAGGCGTTTGCCGAAAGCACCTGCTGTCGAATGTCGGCCAGCGGCTGGCCGGTCTCCATGTTCTCCAGCGCATGTCCCGCGGCAATCAGCTCGTCCAGACGGCCCAGAATATCGTCACCGCTCACGAGCCCGATGCTCACCTGGTTGGTGAGCCCGATCCGGCGCGCGACCTCGAGTACCGCCTCGGCACACCCACGCGGGTTCACCCCGCCGGCATTGGAAGTGACCTTGATCCGCTTTCGCACCACCTCAGGAAGAATCCGTTCCATCAACGGAACGAAGTCGCGGGCATAGCCCGCCTTGCTGTCGCGGGATTTCTGCTTCTGCATGATGGACATGGTCACTTCGGCCAGATAGTCCATCATCAGGTAGTCGATCGGGCCGCCCTGCACCTGCCGCACCGGGGCCTCGAGCCAGTCCCCCCAGAACCCTTGCCCCGCGGCCACCCGCACCACGCGGCTTGTCATCTCATGATCGGCGGATTGGGCAGAGGCAGTCCGCCTTCTCGCGTCCAGCTCTGCCCACCCGACCGCGCGACGACTACCGCCAGTGGAAAGAAGCCGTCACCCAGCGGCCAGGGACTCTCCGGAATCGTGAACCGAGCGGTGCCGGATTGCCCTGGCATAATCGTCACGACGGAATCGGTACCGGATTGCTGCCGGAGTGCCACGGCGGAGTCTGCGTACAACCTGATCGAGGCACGAACAGTCCAGCTCTCGTCTTCCGTGCTCGTGGCAAATCCCGGCAACAGGGCCAGCCGGAGCGGCATCCCCCGGTGGTGCTCGGGCAGCTGAGCCTGAAGCCGCCCGAACGCATAGTTCAGCGGTTTCTTCTCGATCTGGCGTCCGGCCGAGTCGAGGAGGGTCACGCCGAAATCCGTGAACCGGCTCCATTGCTCGCGCTGCATCTGAAGGTCGACGACCACTGCCCTGGCCCAGGCCGGGGCGACAAATGGGATGTGGCGGGTTTGTGAGCCGCTGGCCACGACGGTCTCCACCCGTTCACCTCCACCCACCAGCATGCCGACCTCGGCCCGCACCGGTGCTCGTGAGACATTCGAAAGTGTGGCTACCGCGCCGGTGCGCTCCCGGGACAGCTGGAGCACAATGGGGGATTGAATCACGGCAACATCGACCTTGACCGGCTGCACGGTTGGAGCAACAACGACCACCTCGTAGGCGCCGTCGAGCACATCCCGTCCGTCCACTTCATACACCGCCTCCTGCTCGCCGCTGCCGACAGGCCGGGCACTCTCGTCGCGATACGGCATCCCGTCCGGCTCGTGCAGAAACGCGAGACCCTTTTGCTCCGACTCTATGCTCGAGACTCTGACCTGAAGCGGGCGGGCACTATCCGTCTGGAAGAAACTCCGCAGCTGCCCTCCCGCCGGCACCTGTACACCCGACCTCAGAGGGCTGCTCCCGCTGGCAATGCGCTGGGGAACGATGACTGTGCTCACGAGACGAAATACTGGACCGGCAAGACTGTCTGCACCCCACCCCGTGACGATGCCGGTGTAGGCACCCGGTGCGACCAGCTGAGCGAGGTTATAGCGGATGTCGACGGGAGTCACTCCAGCGCCGAGCGTCACCGCTGATGGCGCCGTGAGCCATGGCGCGTCGGCTCGCAAGCGGAAGGAGGCTGCGGGGCTCCCCCTGCTGCGAATCAACTCGAAACGTTGCGTGTAGGAGGACTGGGACGGCGCTCGCTGGTGCAGGGCGGCAGCGGAGTGGCCCTCGCTGGTTACTGCCCGCACGACAATATCAGGTAGGTCACGCTCCCGCTCGAGCCACCGATGTGCCTGATCTACTTCGGGAATCCCGGTGCCCTCGTCGACAAAGACCGCGCCCGCGATCGGGCGAGCGGTCACCATGAGCGCCTGCTTGATGGCCGCGCCGCGAATGGTGCGCTTCGCCTGGGCCAGGCCCGAGACCAGCAGGGCCGCGAGTCCCGCGGCATGAGGCGACGCCATGCTGGTTCCCTGCTCGATTTCCTTGCCGGTGCTCCACCGAGGAACTGTCGAGTACGCGACTCCGGGAGTAACCAGATCCGGCTTGGCCAGCTCGCCGCCGCGGGAGCTGAAATACGCCAGCTGATCGTGACGGGCGCCGCTGGCCGGATCGGGAGCGATGAAGCTGCCCGGCACGATGGCACCGACGCTGATGCTTCGCCTCGCCGACCCCGGAAATCCAATGGTAGAGAGTCCGGGACCGTCGTTGCCAGCGGCGATGGTGAACACCAGACCCGGATGCACTGCGAGCACCGAATCGACCAGGGCATCGATTCGTGCGGTCCCCTCCGTCTCGTTCCCCACCCCGAAACTGAGGTTGAGCACCAGCGGTAGCCGCCGGGCGGCCGCGAACTTGATGGCGTAGTCCATTGCCCGGAGTATGCTGCCGGTCACGGTGATACTTCCGTGAGCACTGTTGCCGATCTTGAGTCCCAGCAGCTGTGCACCGGGCGCTACCCCATTGAAGCCGGTGACGCCATACAGGTCGTGCCCCGCCGCGATTCCTGCCACGTGGGTGCCGTGACTGCTGATGTCGAAGACGAGATCCAGACGAGGCGCCGCAGAGCCAGGCGAGAAGTTGACGGCAATGTTGACCCGTGGTGCCCGCCCCTTCCAGGTCCAGCCGAATGTCTCCCGGCTTACCAGGTAATCGTGAATCGCAGGCTCCCCCGCCAGTGATCCATTCCCGTCGGTGTCGGCCACCATCACCCAGCCGTCCGTCGCGCGAGTGACGACCAGCGCCAGCGTGTCGCTGTCCAATCCGTTGCCGTTCAGGTCGGAAGCGGGAGGCGGACCCAGTGGTATTTCCTGGATGGTTCCGGCGTAGTACGGACCACTGGTATTCAAGGCGCGGACACGCCCGAAGCCGCGAAGACGGCGACCACCTATTTCTATCGTGTCGCCCCGTGGTAGCACGCGGGTGAGCGAGACCTGACCTTCGTCGGAAAAATCCCGCAGGTCCAGGATCTTGGGCAGACCGGTCGAGGTCTTGAGCAGGCCGGGAACGCGTGGATCGATGCCGGTGTCCAGAATTCCGATGATGACACCACGTCCATCGTAGGTGGGGTGTTGCTGGAGGAACTGCTCGACACCCGTGCTCGCCAGCGGCATCCAGCCATGACTGTACGCCGCTTCGGGTGGAACCATGGGGGCAAGCGTGTCCTCCGTGGGTGCCTCCGCCTTGGCGGGAGGCGGCACCTCAATTTCTTCATCAATCCGACCGGGATCGATATTGGGCTTGGGGAGCGGGCGGTCGTCGGTGGGCTGCTTCGGTGCGCAGGCGATTACCCAGCCCAGCGCCGCGATGGCGACTCGGGTCCAAAGCATGTTTATGAGCGGCCTGAGGCCGCATCGAGCGGCGGGAGGGCAAATGGACCGAGATGGGGTCCCGAGTAGTTGGCGGCGACCCGCAGAGTAAAGGCAAGCAGATCGCGAGTCTCTTCGGGTGCCACGATGGCGTCCACGAACCCCCGTGCGGCGGCAAACTTTGCGTCCAGTTGGTGCTCGTAGTCGGCCCTCATCGATGCCATCGCGGCCTGGGTCTCCGGTGAGGGCTCACGGCTCTCGCGTTTCGCCTTCTCGATTTCTGCTCCATGCACCGCCATGACTGCCGATTCGCCTTCCATCACCCCCATGCGACCGGTCGGCCAGGAAAGAATGAAATCAGGATCGAACCCCTGCCCTGCCATTGCATAGTACCCCGCGCCTGACGCGTGATTCACCGTCAGCACGATCTTGGGCACCACTGCGGTGGCCATCGCCTCGACGAAACGGGCTCCCGCCCGAATAATGCCGGACTGCTCCGCCTCCGGCCCAACCATGAACCCACTCACGTCCTGAATGAAGAGAATCGGCAACCGCTCCCGGTTAGCCGTCTCGATAAAGTACGCCGTTTTCTCCGCACTGCCGGTGTACACGATACCACCGAACCTGGGCCGTTCTCCTGGTTGTCCCTTGATGACGCCTCGCTGGTTTGCGATCACGGCAACCGGTCTTCCCTCGATAAGCGCATGACCGCAGAGCATCTCGCGAGCGAGATCCGGCTGGAACTCATCCAGCTCGCCGCCGTCGAGGATGCAGCCAAGCACCTGACGCATGTCATAGGAGAGTCTGTGGTCCTGCGGGAGAATGTCGTACAGGTCGGCGGGCGGCCGGGCCGGGGGCCGCGGCGGACGGATGCGGTGCTCGACGCCGACCGTGCGAGGAAGCCTCCCAACGTACTCCCGGACTTTCTTCAGGCACTCGGTATCATTGGCGGCCCGGTAATGGGCGACCGCGCTCTTTTCGGTATGCGTGCGGGCGCCACCCAGCGTCTCCGCATCGATAGTCTGGCCGGTGGCGCCCTTGACCAGATTGGGACCACCCAGGCCCATGAAGCTGGTCCCCTCAACCATGAAGATCACGTCTGAGAGCGCCGGCAGGTACGCGCCGCCCGCGACACAGCTCCCCATCACCGCGCTGATCTGTGGCACGTGCAGATATCGCCGCATGATGGAGTTGTAATAGAAGATGCGGGCTGCACCGTACTGCCCCGGGAACACGCCTCCCTGATAGGGCAGGTTGACCCCGGCACTGTCGACGAGATAGATGATGGGGATCCGCTGGCGCATGGCGACTTCCTGCGCCCGGAGAATCTTTTTGATCGTCTCGGGCCACCAGGAGCCCGCTTTTACCGTGGCATCGTTCGCCACGACCACCGCCTCGCGCCCCTCCACCACACCCACACCGGTAATGACTCCCGCGCCTGGAGCCTGGCCATCATATTGGTCGTACGCGACCAGAAGCCCCAGCTCGAGCCACGGTGCATCCCGATCGACCAGCTGCCGGACTCGCTCGCGGGGCGCCAGCTTTCCCTGCTGGTGCATCTTGGCAACGCGCTGAGCACCACCGCCCTCGCGCAGCCGTTCGGCGAGCCGCTGGTATTCCTCCGTAAGCGCTCGGAGGCGCCCAGCCGGGGTCACGACTCCAGGTGCGACGCGGCCCACGTTTCGATGTACTCGACGAGCTCAGAGGTGGGGGTGCCGGGACCAAACAGGCGGCCGATGCCCTGCTCCTGCAAGGTCGCCATATCCTCAGGCGGAATGATCCCGCCTCCGGTCACCAGGATGTCCGACCGTCCCATGTCGGTCAGGAGCTGGCGGACTCGAGGGAAGAGCGTCATATGCGCGCCCGAGAGAATGGAGAGGCCGACCACATCGACATCTTCCTGCACCGCCGCCGTGGCAATCATCTCCGGTGTCTGGTGGAGTCCGGTGTACACTACCTCCATCCCCGCGTCCCGGAGCGCGGCAGCGACGACCTTGGCTCCACGATCATGTCCGTCCAGGCCGGGCTTGGCGACCAGGACTCGAATGGGACGGGAGCGCGCTGCCGAACGTCCCTGCCCTGCGCCTTGCGACAGAGCCATTCGCTAGTTCTCTCTCACCTGCTGGCTCGGCGCTACCGCGTTCGCCGACAGGAGCTCGGTCACCAGCGCCTCGATGCTGGGAGTGGTGCGGCAGTCTGGCGGGCTGCCGTGGGCCGACGTCGTCATCAGGACCGCCTCGATGCCGGCGGCATTGGCGCCCGCGATATCCACCTCGTAAAGGTCACCGACGTACAGCGCCTCGGAGGGCGCGACGCCGAGCGCCTCGAGCGCCGCGTGGAAGATACGGGGATCGGGCTTCTCCACCCCCACGCGCGCGGAGTCTATGACTACGTCGAAGTAGCGGCGGAGCCCGGCTGCCTCGAGTGCCTCTTCCACCCGGCCATCACTGTTCGAGACTACGCCCAGTCGCAATCCGGCGTCACGCAACCGCTTGAGCGAATCCGCCGCCCCTTTTGCGACCGAGCACCAGAGGTGGAGTTGCCGGTGCATACGAATGAGGCACTCACGCACCTCGCCCATTCGGTCGGGGGGAACGCCGCCGTGAAGGAATAATGCCTCGAGATAGGCGGCCGCGCGGGCCTGATCGGTCGCGGCTGCCTGCTCCATGGCTCGGGCAGCTGCATCCTCGTGCTGACGGAGACCTTCGCCGTTCAGTGGCAGCTGGAGCGCGGCGCCGACTTCTTGAGCCAGACGGTCGTAGTCGAGAAAGACCAGCGTGTTTCCGGCGTCGAACAGGACGGCACGCAACGCCGGCGCATCATTTGAGTGATCGGATGACAAGTCTCAGCGAAACCGAAGCAGGGCGCCTAAACTATCAATGGCGTCGCGAGCCTCGGGCTCATAGACCACGTTGACATCCACGCCCTGGCGCAGGGACTCCTCGATGGCGTCATCCACGACATCGAGCACGGGGATCGGCTCGCCTTCGCCCCGGCATTCCTGCTCGGTAAGGGCCAGCCGGCCGGAATTGCCGCAGCGGAAGCCAGGCTGACTCGCATCAGCATGCACCAGGAGAGAACGCACCTGTCCGCGGGACAGCGCGCGCAGCGTTGGCGTGACTCCGTTGACGCCCCACCCGGTGCCAACGCCTTCCAGCATCTCATGCACCAGCGCTCGCTCCTCGGCGCGCTCGTGGGCCTCGCGCACGGCCAGCGTGATCGCGTGAACCGAGGCCAGGGTGGCGTCCTTGGGCGTGAGTCGCGCCGTACCGATCAGCCGTTCGACCAGGTATGAGTGGAGGAACGGCTCCACGGCCCGGGCCTCAGGACCAGGACCCGCCAGGACAATGCCATGCGCTGGGTGGCGGCGGTCTATCGTGAAGAGCTCCCGGGCTATTGCCTCGTAGTGCCGCTGCTTTTCTTGCCTGATGCGGTTGTTATACGTGTGCTCGCCCCAGCCAGGCCCATTCTGATCGCCGTGAAACCGCTTGCCCCGCGTACTCTCCGCCCGGAGCCCGGGAAGCTCACGGGTTTCGTACGCGGTGACCTCGAATAAACGGGCGCTGGTCCGATCCAGTACCACCGTCAGCAGCCGGCCGAACTCTTCCCCCACCGAGGCCAGCTCCCGCACCAGTGGGGTCGAGTCGACCGCCAGGCGGGAGCGGTAAACCACCGGGAGAGGTACCGTCTCGAAGAGCTCGATACCTTCACAGGCGAAGATCGCAACTCCTTGGGTGGGTGGAAGATTCCCGGGAGCTCTGAGAAACTGCTGGATACGGTTGAGGTCGCGCTGAACCCCCTCAGCGACGGCGCGCTCAAGCTTGAGACGCGGCAGATCCTGGATCGCGGATTTCACCCGGTTCTTCATCTTTATCAGGTACTTCCCCCGGGTCCGATCCCTGGGCTCCAGCTTCAGGTAGCAGGTAACAACCCGGTGCTTCCCGGGACCGACCCGGGTGAGCCGCTCCAGCGCATCCCCGAGAGGAGAAACTCCGTTCGCGGGTGCACCGCGTCCGTTCCTGTCCCTCAGGCCTGCGATGGCAACGCCCCCGCCGCTGCTCGAGGCCGCCCCTGACTGTCCTTCCCGTCCTTCCCGTTCTTCCCGTCCTCTTTTAGAAAAAGACCGGCTCGCGATAGCTGCCATAAATCTCCTCGAGCACATGTCGGATCTCGTATAGCGTGCAGTACGCACGGGCACAGTCCAACATGGCAGGTATGATGTTCTGGTCTTCCTCCGCCGCCTGTCTGAGCGCGTCCAGCCGCCGAGCCACGAGATCGGCATCCCGCGAAGCGCGCAACCGGGCCATTCGCTCGCGTTGCGTCCGCTCGGCCTGGTCACCCACTTTCAGGATCTCGACCGGCGCTTCGGCCTCCTCGACGAAGTCGTTCACGCCGACGATCGTCCGCCGCCCTTGTTCCACCTCCGCCTGAAACCGCATCGACGAATGGGCAATCTGCCGCTGAAACCAGCCGGACTCGATCGCTTTGACGACCCCACCCTGGGCATCGATCTCCGCAAATAGCCCCTCCGCCTCACGTTCGAGCTGGTCGGTGAGCGATTCGATGTAGTATGAGCCACCCAGAGGATCGACAACGTTGGGAATGCCCGTCTCGTACGCAATGATCTGCTGCGTGCGAAGCGCGATGCGCACTGATTCTTCAGTGGGGA
Source organism: Gemmatimonadales bacterium (assembly GCA_036258655.1). Classification (GTDB taxonomy): domain Bacteria; phylum Gemmatimonadota; class Gemmatimonadetes; order Gemmatimonadales; family GWC2-71-9; genus CAVVWJ01. The sequence continues at coordinate 9,761 of DATADG010000277.1, forward strand.
GAGCGAGCGTCTCGTCCAGTGCATTGGTGTGCAGCGACTGCGTACCACCCAGCACCGCCGCCAGTGCCTGATACGCCACCCGGACGACGTTGTTGTGCGGCTGCTGCGCGGTGAGCGTGACACCCGCAGTCTGGCAGTGGAATCGCATCTTCCAGCTCCGAGGGTCTTTCGCGCCGTAACGCTCGCGCGTGTGCCGGGCCCAGATCCGGCGCGCAGCCCGCAGCTTGGCGACCTCCTCGAAGAAATCGTTGTGCACGTCCCAGAAGAAGGAGAGCCGGGGCGCGAAGGTGTCGACATCCAGCCCACGGGCGATTCCATGCTCGACGTACGTGAACCCATTGGCGAGGGTAAAAGCCAGCTCCTGCGCCGCAGTCGCGCCAGCCTCTCGGATATGGTATCCCGAGATCGAGATCGTGTTCCACTTGGGCGTATGCTCGGCGGCCCACTCGAACAAATCCACTATGATCTTGAGCGCCGGCTCCGCCGGGTAAATCCAGGCGTGCTGCGCCATGTATTCCTTCAGAATGTCGTTCTGTATGGTTCCCTGCAGCTCTGCGATGGGCACGCCCTGCCGCTCAGCTGCGGCGACGTAAAAGCAGAACAGCATTGCCGCCGGGCCGTTGATCGTCTTCGAGGTGGAGACCTGGTCCAGCGGGATGCCGTCGAACAACGTCTCCATGTCGGCCAGACTGGAGATCGCCACCCCGCATTTCCCAACCTCGCCTTCCGACCGTGGATGGTCGGAGTCGTAGCCCATCAGGGTGGGAAAGTCGAACGCCACCGATAGTCCGGTCTGACCCCGTTCCAAAAGGAATTTGTAGCGGGCGTTGGTGTCGTCCGCGGTGCCGAACCCGGCGAATTGGCGCATGGTCCAGAGCCGGCCCCGGTACATCGTCGGATGGATTCCGCGGGTGTACGGGAAGTTGCCGGGCAGACCAGTCGCAGCAAGGACGTCGCTCGGGAGGTCCAGTGCGGTGTATACCGGTTCGACGCTCCTGCCGGACACCGAGCTGAACTCGGCGTCAGTGCGGAGCGGAAGCCCGGCGGCGCGCGCACGCCAGGCCGCGACCTCGGCGCGCAGCCGCTCCAGCTCCACTTCCTGCTCGGTGAGCCGCCGAGTGGGCTTGCGGCGACGCTCCTCACGACGTGCCGTCATATCTTCTCTCCTTGCTTCAGCTCGTCGAGCACGTCCTGAGCCAGCTCGTAGGGACTCACCTGACCTCCGCTCACCTCATCCAGTCGCTCATTGATTAGTTGCTCGGCGCGGGTTTCTTCCCAGACCCAGCGGCGGGTAGCGCGATCGACAACTTCGCGGGTACGCTCCAGCAACCGGCGCTTGCGTCGCTGCTCCAGCTGCCCGCTCGACGCCAGCCACTCATGATGCCGATCGAGCGCGGCGGCGAGGTCGACGATACCCTCGTCCTTCACCGCCGAGGTGAGGATAACGGGCTGGTCCCAGGCGGCCGTTCCGTCGGAGGGTCCCAGAGACGGAGGCTCGGAGGGGTTGTTCTGCTGAGGCTTCAGCACCCTGCGCCTCGCCGGCTCTCCGACCCTCCGTCCATGATGCGCCGGGACATTGCGGAAGGCGTTACCTCGCCGAATTCCCAGCGTCACCTCGATTTCCTGCCGCAGCTTGTCCGCTCCTGGCCGATCCGCCTTGTTGACCACGAAGATATCCGCGACTTCCATCACGCCGGACTTGAGGGTCTGAATCCCGTCGCCCGACTCCGGCACCAGCGCCAGGACGGTGCTGTCGGCCATCTTTGCCACATCCAACTCGGATTGCCCCACCCCCACTGTCTCTACCACGATGCGGTCAAAGCCCGCGGCATCGAGTACGTCGCAGACCTCGCGGGTCGTCATGGCCAGACCGCCGAGTGAGCTGCGGGTAGCCATGGACCGGATGTACACGTTAGGGTCGAGGGCGATCGATTCCATGCGGATCCGGTCGCCGAGGAGCGCGCCGCCGGTAAATGGACTGGTAGGATCCACGGCAACCACCGCCACCTTGAGGCCAGCCGAGCGGTAGTGGGCGACCAGGCGCTCGACGAGAGTGGATTTGCCGGCGCCAGGTGGGCCTGTGATCCCGATGCGACGAGCCCGGCCGAGCGAGCGGTGGATCTCACCGAGCAGACGCTCGTAGCCGGGCCTTGCGTTCTCGACTACCGAGATCGCCCGGGCCAGTGCTGCTGTTTTGCCAGCCACCAGCTCGGAAATCAGGAGGTCGAGATCCATGAGTGAAAGGTCGCCAGAGGCGGAGGGTCAGGCAAGCGGGCGAATTGTCAAACAAAGGTGATGCAATTCACTGCAGGTCTGGTCGCGACCAGAGCGTACTCGTAGATTGAATTCCTCTCCTTCAGGGTCCATCTCTGATATACCGTTACTACCTCGCTGGCATGTTCGGTGGCATCGTTGCGCTCCTGTCGTGCGCTACCGAGCCCTGCGCGTGCCCGCCCAGCCGGAGTCATTTGCTCGTTTCGGGAACAGTGACTCAGGCAAACGAAGGTGTTCCCGGAGCAAAGGTTTGGTTTCAAGAGGGCGTAGATGGCCCGTGCACCGAGGCACAGAATAGAGTCCACGATCTCGCGTCAGCCTTCAGCGAGCCTCTCGAGGTTACGACCGATGCTTCCGGAGCCTTCTCGGCCCATGTGTACTCTGATTTCAGCCCCTATGAGCGCTGCCTCATCGTAACTGCTGCAGCAGACGACGATACGGTCACGGTAGAGCAAACGGCGTTGTTCCGCGAAGAGCGCAAGACACCCGCAGCAGTTCACATTGCGTTCATGCTGCAGGGAGCACCTTGAGGAATCCTCTCTTGCACTGCCTTCGCGGTCTGGCCTGTGCGATTCTTCCCGGTGTGCTTCACGTAGCGGTGGTCACAGCACAGGATTCCGCTCAGCTCTCGATTCACGTCC
>DATADG010000278.1:0-4147 GCA_036258655.1 Gemmatimonadales bacterium
GGCCCCACTCCTAGTCGTTGCAAACGCCGCGCGAGCTGATTTGCTCGCCCGTTCAGTTCGCCATACGTGAGCCGCTCCTCCTCACATCGCACCGCGACAGCGTCGGGCGTCCGCTCCACCTGCTCTTCAAACAGGTGATGGAAACAGCGATCGTGGGGATATGGTGCCTCCGTCTGGTTCCACGCCACCAGCAGTTGGTACCGCTCGACGTCACTCAGCAACGGCAGCTTCGAGAGACTGCGCTCGGGGTTTGCCACAATTCCGTCCAGCAGCGCCTGGAAATGCTCCGCCATCCGCTCGATCGTGGCCGCCTCGAACAGGTCTATGTTGTATTGCCACGACCCCTTTAGCCCCTGCTCGGTTTCTGACAGATACAGAGTCAGGTCGAACTTCGCGACCCCGCTGTCGACCTGCAGCGGACACGCGGTCAGACCCGGTGCCAGTTTCAGGGACGATCCACCCACTCCGTGGGCACCCAGAACATTCTGGAAGGCGAACATCACCTGGAAGAGGGGCATGTGGCTTAGATCCCGCTTGGGTTGCAGCTCCTCCACCACCTTCTCGAACGGCAAGTCCTGATGCGCGTAGGCCCCTAAAGCCACCTCGCGCACCCGCCCCAGCAACTCTAAGAACGTGGGATCGCCAGAGAGGTCCGTGCGCAGGGCCAGCGTGTTCGCAAAGAAGCCGATCAGCCTCTCCGTCTCGACCCGTGTCCGATTGGCAATCGGGGTGCCCACTAGAAGGTCATCCTGCCCGGTGTAGCGGGAGAGTAAAGTCTGGAAGGCCGCCAGCAGCGTCGTGAAGAGTGGCGCCCCCTCTCGCTGGCTCAACGCCTTCAGCCCCTCCGTCGCCCGGCGGGAGATCACCATCTCGTGTCTCGCGCCTCGGTAGGTCTGGAGAGTAGGACGAGGTCGGTCAGTCGGCAACGCGAGCATCGGCGGGCTATCCCCAAGCTGCTCCTTCCAGTAGGCGAGCTGGGTTTCGAGCACCTCTCCCTGCAGCCAGTCCCGCTGCCACACGGCATAATCCGCATACTGGATCGGCAATTCTGGCAGCGGCGATCCGCCCGCGGCGCGGGCACCCGGGGCTGCTGAGAACGCCTCGTAAAGCGTTCCCAATTCCCGGTAGAGCACCTCCGTGGACCAGCCGTCGGAGACGATGTGATGCATGGTGAGGAGCAACACGTGCTCTTCCGCGTCCAGCCGTAGGAGCATGGTCCGAAACAGCGGTCCGCGAGCCAGATGGAACGGACTACCGGCCTCTTCGGCGGCCAAGCGCTGCACCTCAGTCTCTCGATCGGGCGTTCGAAGTCCCGAGAGATCCACCACCGGTAGCCGCAAAGGCTTCGCGGAGGCGATGATCTGGACAGGTTGCCCATCGACGGTGCGGAAGGTGGTGCGCAGAGCCTCGTGACGGCGGAGGATCTCGCTCAGGCTCTGCTCCAGTATCGGCACGCTGAGGGCACCGGTGAGCCGCAGCGCGACATGTATGTTGTAAGCGGGGTTGGCAGGTTCGATCTGGTCGAGGAACCACAGCCGCTGTTGGGCAAAGGAGAGCCGGCAGGGATCGGTCGCGCTCCTCCGAGGAATGGTCACTGTGCCGGTGACCGATGCCTTATCGGCCAAGCACTGGGCAATTAACTCCCCCAGTTCCGCCACGGTTGGCCGGTCGAACAAGCTCGCTATGGGCAACTCCACCTGCAAGGCATCGCGCAGCCGGGCAATGACTTGGGTCGCCATCAGCGAGTCGCCGCCTAACTCGAAGAAGTTATCGTGGATACCGAGCCGCTCGAGACCCAGCACATCAGCCCAGATCTCCATCAACCTCTGCTCTGTAGGCGTGCTCGGGGCTGAGAGACCAACCTGTGCTCTGGCCTGTTCTGAACCGGGCGCCGCCAGGCCCAGTTTCTCGGCCAAACCGATGCGCTGCAGTTTGCCGGTTGGGCCTTTCGGGATCTCATCCACGATCACTACTTGCTGCGGCACCTTGAAATCGGCGAGGCGTGTTGCGGCAAACCGGCGGATCTCCGCTTCGGTCCCGGAGGTGCTCTCTCGCAAAACGATCGCAGCAGCGACGCTCTCGCCCAGAGTAGGATGGGGAACTGCAAAGGTCACAGCCTGCTCGACCGCGGGGTGATCCATGAGTACCTCATCCACTTCTCGCGGCGAGATTTTCTCTCCGCCTCGGCTGATGATCTCCTTCAGACGACCCGTGATAAAAAGGTAGTCATCCGAATCCACATGGCCTAAATCACCAGTACGGAACCATCCTTGGGTGAAGGCGCTCCTATTGGTTGTCGAATTGTTTTCGTAGGCCTGCATCACGTTCACGCCACGGATCACGACCTCGCCGGTTTCCCCAGGCGGCATCAGATTACCCGCCTCATCCATAATCGCGACGTCCGGGCCTGCCGCTAGACCTACTGAGCCCGGTTTGCGCTTGTGCGGCGGCAGCCGATTGCTCGCAATCTGGGGAGCGGCTTCTGTCATCCCATACGCCTCAATGAAGGGGACCCGGAAGATGCGTTCGAGATCTGCCATCACCTGCCGCGGCATCGCCGAGGAGGCGGAGCGGATGAACCGCAGCGGAGAGTGCGCCGTGATCTCGGGATGAAGCCTAGCGTTCTCCAGGATGATCTGGTGAATTGTGGGTGCCGCCGTGTACCAGGTCGGCCGAAATTCCTCCAGCCATTCGAAGAACTGTGGGGCGGAAAAGCCAGGTATGCAGACCACACTCGCACCCGCCGCGAGCGATGCAAATATCGTACTAAGGCCATGAATGTGGAACAGCGGCATCACATTGAGACAGCGATCGCTGTCCGTCAGCTCGACCGCAGCGCGGATGTTGTGTGCAGAGGTATAGATGTTTCTGTGTGTCAGTGGCACGAGTTTGGGTCGTGCGGTCGTGCCTGAAGTGTGAAGCGCCAATGCGGCATCATCCGGCTGCGCGAAGCCATGCTGCATCAGGCCCGGACGACTTTCACCGGCAAGCGTGAAGAAACCCGCCTCCGCCTCTGATGCGGGTGATAGTTCCAGAACGGGGATACCGCGAGCCTGGGCAACAGCTACCGCAGGCGACGCGCTTCCCGACAGCACCAGCAGCGCTCTGGAGTTCAGATCTGCGAGATAGAAATCAAACTCGCTGGCGCGATAGGCAGGATTGAGAGGCGCGCAGGTGGCGCCGGCAGCTATAGCGATAAATGCCACCGCCATCTCTGGGCCCTCGGGAAGCACCATCGCGACACGGTCATTCCGACCGATACCTAGAGAATTAAGCGCCTCCACGACGTCCTCCACTTGACGGCTCAAACGGCCGTAAGTAAGAGGGGTGCGTCCCGGGGCAAGGATGGCAATGGCGTTGGGGTTACGTCTGGCCTGTTCGCGAACCAGATGATGCAGACAGCAGTGCCGGGTCCGGCCCGCCAATTGGACAGGATCAGCGTTTTTAATGGATAACTCCCTCCTCGGTTGAGTTGCCCAAGCGCCACACAGACCTCTCCGCCGACATGGGCTCATCCTGCTGCCGCTCTCGGGCCGCCGGAGGCCGGGGTGACGAGACGCAGATGTCTACCAGTGCGGAACGGCCGCGGCGCACTTCATTGAGCGCTTCCCGGAGCACCGACGGGAGTCTCGCCGGCTCGTCCACGGTCGTGGCCCACAAGCCCATCGCTTCCGCCACCCTGGAATACAGCGGCGGCTTCGGCAGATCGCACACCGGATAGTTGCTTGTCCTCCTTGCGTAGCCCTCAGGAGCTGTGGTCAGGATCGCTTCGGTGGTGGCAGAGTATTCCTGATTATTGAGATCACCGTCAGGAACGGGCTACGATACTGCTCCGCCGCCCAGTAGGCAGCGATGGGAGAGCCGAACACCCAAGAGCCATCTCCTAACGTGCAAATGATGGTTTTGGAGGGGGCGGCAAGCTTGGCACCCAGGGCGGCTCCGAGACCCCAGCCGAGGCCAGATCCAAGGCTCTGGTAGTAGGTTCCAGGCGTGTCCAACTGCAGATACTGCCAAAGGACTGGATTGTTGGTGACAGCCTCGCTGATGACCACCGTGTCCTCGTCCACAATCTCGTTCAAACAGTGCGCAGCCCATTCAGGGGCGATCGGCTGTCGCGCCGCCAGATCGAGGGCTCGCTGCCGCCACC
>DATADG010000279.1:0-7031 GCA_036258655.1 Gemmatimonadales bacterium
AGCTTGGGTGCCTTCTCCACTTCGACCAGGCACATTCTGCAGACCGCAGGCGAGGGTAGCGACGGATGATAGCAATAGTGCGGCACCAGGATGCCTGCCATCTTTGCCGCTTCGATGATAGTCGTGCCCTTCGGCACGCTCACCGGAGCGCCGTCGATCGTTACGTTGACCAGTTCCTCAGTCATGCAATTCCCCGAGCTTCATACGCCGGCCATTGCGGGCTCGCGGGCACCCTGGATATATGCCTCGAACTCGTGGCGGAACTTCTGAATCCCGCTCACGATCGGGGCCGCGCACGAGTCGCTCAGCACGCAAATCGTCTTTCCCGTCATGTTGTCCGACAAATCCAGCAGGAGCTGGAAATGCTCCTGCTTCCCCTTCCCTGCCAGAATGCGCTCGAGGATCCGCACCGACCAAGCGGTTCCTTCCCGGCACTGGGTACACTGGGCACAGGATTCATGGGCGTAGAAACGCGCCAGCCGCCAGATCTGGTACACCATGTCGGTGGTGTCATCCATCACGATCATGCCGGCTGATCCCAGCATCGAGCCCTTCGCTACCACACCCTCGTAATCGAGCAGGCAATCTTCCGCCTCGGCCGCCGTCATGATGGGGACAGAGGAGCCGCCGGGAATGACAGCCTTCAGGGTTCGGCCAGGGCGCATGCCGCCGCACATGTCGTAGAGCAGCTCCTTCAAGGGTGTCCCCATCGTCACTCCATAGTTGCCAGGCTTCTGGATGTGACCGCAGACCGAGATGAGCTTGGTGCCGGTGCTCTTCGGGTTGCTGAGCGACAGCCCCTTGTACCACTCACCGCCGCGCATGATGATGTGCGGCACCGCCGCCAGGGTTTCGACGTTGTTGATGGTCGTCGGCATGCCGAAGACGCCGGCCTGTGCCGGATACGGTGGCTTGATCCGGGGGTTGCCGCGCTTCCCCTCGATCGAGTTCAGCATCGCGGTTTCTTCGCCGCAGATGTACGCGCCCGCGCCGCGATGGATGATCATTTCGATCCGCTTTCCACTGCCGAACACGTTTGTGCCAATCGCGCCTTTGGCGATAGCCTCATCGATCGCCTGCTGCATGATCCGCAATGGCTCGGTGAACTCGCCTCGGATGTAGATGTAGCATCGCTCGGCGCCGATGGCGTATGCGGCAATAGCGCAGCCCTCGATCAGTTGATGAGGGGTCCAGCGCATGATCTCCCGGTCCTTAAAGGTCCCGGGCTCCGACTCATCGGCATTGCACACCAGGTAGTGCGGACGACCATCGGCCTTGGGCATCAATGACCACTTGAGGCCGGTTGGGAAGCCGGCTCCACCCCGGCCCCGCAAGCCCGATGTCTTGATCTCCTCGACGACCGCATCCGGTGTCATCCGGAGCACCTTCCGGAGTGCCTCATAGCCACCCCGTTTGACCCAGCCGTCAAAAGTGCGCGCCTCGACATCTCCAAAGTGCTTGGAGAGGACCGGATTCTCCTTGGGATGCAATGGGTGAGGATAGCCCATTACTCGTACCTCTGCAGAATGCCTGGAACCTTCTCGGGAGTAACGTCCTCGATGAAATCGTCGCCCACCAGAATGGGCGTAGGAAAGCCGCAGGCCCCGAGACACTCCACTTCCATCACCGTGAACCGCCCGTCCGGGCTGGTGGCGCCAAGCTCACCGCAGCCAGTCTGCTCCAGCAACGCCTTAACCACGTCGTCTGCACCACAAATGTTGCATGGCGTCGTCGTGCACACTTGAATGAAGTGCCGGCCGACTGGATGAGTGTGGTACATAGTGTAGAACGTCACGACACCCTTCACATACGCCGGCGTGAGGCCCAGAACCTCCGCGACTTCTCCAATTGCAGGCTCCGAGATCCAGCCTCTCGCTTCCTGCACCATCCAGAGGGCTGGAAGCAGGCACGCCTGCTTGGTCGGATACACAGTAAAGAGCTGCTGCAGTCGGTTCAGGCGCTCCCCCTGGAAGACCCGTTCATACGGCGCGGTCTCGGTGCCATGTCCCCCGTGTGCCGACCCGTGCTCCGGCACTCCTCGATGGCTACCCGACACCTCAGCGCCAACGCCCCGCTGCCCCGCTGCGCCGCTGCTCACCGATCTACCTCGCCCATGACAATGTCGATGCTGGCATTGATGGCAATCACGTCCGAGAGCAATGCCCCTTCGCACATGGTAGGAAGGCTGGACAGATTGATGAATGAAGGTGGGCGTATCCGCCACCTCACCGGCTTGCTGGTGCCGTCGGAAACCATGTAATAGCCGAGCTCGCCTTTGGGGTTTTCGACTCCGAGATACACCTCTCCAGCCGGCGGCTTGATGCCCTCCATGATCTGCTTGAAATGGAAGATCATGGCTTCCATATCGCTCATGGCCCGCGACTTGGGAGGCAGAACCACCCGGGGATCGGAAACATTGATTGGCGCGCCCTTGAGCCGGCTCAGGCGATCGAGCGCCTGTTCCAGAATTCTGTTCGACTGCCACATCTCTTCCAATCGCACCCGGTACCGATCGTAGATATCACCGTGTTCGCCTACCGGGACATCGAAGTCGTATGTCTCGTAGTCCAGGTACGGCCGGTCCTTCCGAACATCGTAGTCCACACCGCTCGCACGGAGCATCGGGCCGGAGAGCGAGAGATTGATCGCCTCCTCAGCCGTCAGGGCGCCGACCCCCTGCGTTCGCCCGATCCAAATGGCGTTTCGGGTGAACATCGTATCCACTTCTTTGAGTGTCTTGGGGAAGGTGTTCGTGAACTCCCGAAGACCTGCCTCCCAGCCATCGGGAATGTCGGCCATCAATCCCCCCACCCGGGTCAGGCTGGTGGTGAGCCTGGCGCCGGTCCAAGCCTCCTGCAGGTTGTAGATCCGCTCCCGCTCCTGAAACGACCACAGAAATGGTGTGAACGCTCCCAGATCGATCCCGGTGGTGCCCAGCCACACTAAATGGGAGATGATCCGGCTCATTTCGCAGGCGACGACGCGAAGCACCCGACATCGCTCCGTCACTTCCAGTCCCATGAGCTGTTCGACCGCCAGCGCCAGAGCCACGTTATTCGCCATGGGGGATAGGTAGTCGGTTCTGTCGGTGAGCGGGATAATCTGATTGTAGTGCCGGTACTCGCCGAGCTTCTCGAAGCCGGAGTGGAGATACCCGATGTGCGGAATGCAGCGGCGGACCGTCTCGCCCTCGAGCTCCAGGACGAGCCGAAGCACGCCGTGCGTGGCGGGATGTTGGGGTCCGATATTGACCAGCATGTGCTCGGCCCCGAGATCCTCCTTGTAACGATCGCCGTCGGTGACACCAAGCGGAATTCGGGCGGGCTGCCCCGACGCATCCACTCCAGGTGTGGCCAGCGACATCTCCACCGTGCGGATGCTCATCTCAAAAACCCTCGCTCTCCACGGGACAGCCGCTCCTGCACGTCTTTGGGTAGCTCTCCATAGGCTTCGGCAATGGAGAGCTCCTCGAGCGAGTAGTGCGCCTCTGGATTCGCTGCGAGCGCCTGCCGAGTCTGCTCGGACCGGCTGAAGTGGCCCCGCAACGGGAAATCCTTGCGAAGTGGATACCCCTCGGCATACGTCTCCCACATCAGAATCCGGCGGAGGTCGGGATGACCTACAAAGGTCACGCCGAACATGTCGTAGACCTCGCGTTCTAACCAGTCAGCGCCGCGCCAGAGATCACAGACCGACCGCACCTCCAGCGGCGCCCGCTTGTCGAGTGCCACCTTGACTCGAAGATCGGCTTTTCGGCCCAGGGAGCGGAGCTGATAGACCACCTCGAGCGGCCGTTCGGGATCCCGGTAATCCACGGCAGTGACATCCGTCAGGTAGTTGAACTCCTGTTCGGGCGTCTCCTTGAGCCAGGCAAGCACGTCGTGCGAACGATCCCTGGTAACGAACACCACCGTCTGTTTGGAGGACACGAAGTGACGCTCGATGGATGAGCCGAAGGCGGAGCGCAGGGCAGCAACCGACGGTGAAACCAAGCTCATGCCGGGGGAGGAGTGCAGAAGTCTTTCGCTGAGGCTCGGGAGAGGAGATATCTGTCAATCATCCCGCGGATCTCGTCTGGTGGATCGAGTTTCCGAAGGGTTCGCTGAGCTCGTCCACCCGCTCGGCCGGCAGGTACAGCCCCGAAGGACCGACCAGCTTCTCCTCTCGCAGCATGTCATCGGCGATGGTCTCGCCCTTGATCTTCTTCTGCAGGAGAAGAATCCCGTACATCAGTCCTTCTGGCCGCGGCGGGCAACCGGGCACGTAGATATCGACCGGAATAATCGTGTCGATCCCCTGCACCATCGAGTAGTTGTCGAAGATGCCTCCGGTCGAGGCGCATGCGCCCATCGAAATGGACCACTTCGGTTGTGGCATCTGATCCCAGATGCGCCGGAGTACAGGCGCTAATTTGAACGGCACCCGACCAGCGCAGATGAAGACGTCAGCCTGACGGGGTGAGAAACTCTGCCGCTCCATTCCGAAACGGGCGATGTCGAACCGGCTGGCCGCGGTGGCCATATACTCAATGGCACAGCACGCGGTGCCGAACGGCATGGGCCACAACGAATTGGCTCGAGCCCAGTTGGTCAGGAAGTCCAGCCGGGTGGTCACCCAGTTGGGCGATATCGAGGAGACCGTGGTGGTCTCGTCGGCCCTGTTCTCCGTGGCGGGATTGCTCAATCCCATTGTAGCGCTCCCCGCTTCCAGATATACACGTACCCTACCGCCAGGATGAGGATGAAAATGAACATCTCGATGATCAGCAACCCGGCAATCGAGCTGAGCTGTTGAAATGCCACCGCCCAGGGAATCATGAAGACGGTTTCGATGTCGAATACGATGAAGAGCATGGCTACCAGATAGAACTTCACCGAGAATCGCTCCCGGGCATCGCCCAGCACCGGCATCCCTGATTCGTACGGAGCGATTTTGACAGGAGTACGCCGATAGGTCGAGAGGATATGGGAGACGCCCAGCATCATGATCGCATTGGCTACGACAAACACGATCAGAAGGAGGATGGGAACGTACGGCTGCAACATAGAATCAACGTCCCGGCTTAGTGAAATTTTTCACTTGGTGGATTGTAAACCGTTTCGGAGCGGGTTTCAACGGCGAGGCCGCCGGGAAGCGGGGGCAGCGGTCAGGCACGCAACTCAGGATGCGCATCCGCTTGGAAGGTTATCATACTTGCTATATTCTGCGCCCATTACCAGGCCGCCGGGCAACCCTGCCCAGCCGCCCCGCTGCCCCGCTGCCCGCTGAGGAAATGTCCATCAAATCCGACCGGTGGATCCGCCGCATGGCTCGTGAGCACCGGATGATCGAGCCGTTTGTCGACGGCCAGGTTCGTGAAGGCGCGATCTCATTCGGTGTGTCGTCTTACGGGTACGACATGCGGGTGGCTCCGGAGTTTCGCATCTTTACCAATGTGCTGTCGGCCGTGGTCGACCCCAAGCACTTCGATGACCGCAGCTTCGTCAAGTTCGATGGCGAGGTGTGCATCGTGCCACCCAACAGCTTTGCTCTGGCCCGTTCAGTCGAATACTTCCGGATCCCGCGAAACGTGCTGACCATCTGCCTGGGGAAGTCGACTTATGCTCGGTGCGGGATCATCACCAACGTGACTCCCTTCGAGCCGGAGTGGGAGGGGTACGTTACGCTCGAGATCAGCAACACGACTCCGCTCCCCGCCAAGATCTACGCCAACGAAGGCATTTGCCAGGTGCTCTTCTTTGAAGCGGACGATCATGACGTCTGCGAGACCAGCTATGCTGACAAAAAGGGAAAGTATCAGAAGCAGACTGGAGTAACGCTGCCCAAGCTTTAGATCGATGAAGGACGCCATGCTCTCTTTCGCGGCCACCGCACAATTGGTGCTGTGGCTTGCCTGGATCCCAGCGACGCACCTGGCTGCCCAGGAGCCCGCCGAACCAAGCCCGGTCGAGGGAGCGCGTCCGCTTACCCTTCCGCGGCTCCGTCCTCCCGTAGTCGATACCGGTGTCTTCAGCCCACTTCCCTTGCCTCCCCCTAATGAAATCCGCCGGGTCGATGGCTCGCCGGGTCGGCAGTATTGGCAGCAGCAGGTCGACTATCGTATTCGGGCCACACTGGACACGGCCGCTAAACGGATCACCGGCGTGTCGTCTATCCGGTACACCAACAACTCCCCGGACAGCCTGGAGTTTGTCTGGCTCCAGCTGGATCAGAACCTGTTCCGCTCGGGGAGCACGGGGTCTTTGCTGTTTCCAACCGAAGGTCAGCTACTGAGCCATGGGTGGGAGGGAGGATTCGAGATCGACAGTGTAGTCCAGTGCAGTGGGCCTGAGGCGCAGCCTGCCAGAGATAGGGGGCGAGCTCAGCGCAGGCGCAGAGCGAGAACACCGGCAGCCCCGCGGTGCCAAGCCGAGCCGCTAAGGACCAGAGTGGACGATACGATGATGTACGTAGACCTGGGCACGGCCATTCCACCCGGAGGAAACACCACGCTGGAGCTGGCATACGAGTTCAACATTCCAGAACGCGGTGCCGGCCGGATGGGGCGAGATGGAAGTCTATACCAGATTGCACAATGGTACCCCCGCTTAGCGGTATATGATGACGTGCACGGCTGGAATACCGATCAGTACCTCGGCCAGGGCGACTTTTACCTCGAGTACGGTGACATCGAGTATGAGGTGACGGTTCCGGCCGGATACATTGTCGCGGGGACCGGCGTGCTTCAGAATCCCGGAGACGTGCTCACTCCTTTACAGCGGAGGCGGCTGGCTCGGGCCCTCAAATCGGACACAACGATCGGCATCGTAACCGCCCAGGAGCTCGCCACCGGAGCTGCTCGCCAGGTGAAGAACGGATCCCTGACCTGGCGGTTCAAAGCGCAAAGAGTGCGGGATGTGGCGTGGGCTGCGTCTCCGGAGTACCTGTGGGACGCCAGCGGATGGGAAGGTATTCTGGTCCAGGCCTTCTACCGGCCAGCTGCCCAAGGGATCTGGCGGGACGCTGCCCAGATGTGCCGCGCCTCGATTCAG
>DATADG010000280.1:0-6927 GCA_036258655.1 Gemmatimonadales bacterium
CCGCACCGGCGCTCAAATCATCCTCGGCAACACCTACCACCTGCATCTCCGACCCGGTGAGAACATCGTGCAGGCGATGGGGGGGCTGCATCGGTTCACCACCCGAGTCCGTCAGCATCGGGCCCTCCCAGGTGGTGAACCGATGCAGCCCCCCCATCGCCTGCACGATGTTCTCACCGGGTCGGAGATGCAGGTGGTAGGTGTTGCCGAGGATGATTTGAGCGCCGGTGCGGCGAACATCGCCAGCGCTGAGCCCGCGAACCACAGCGTGGGTGCCGACCGGCATGAACGCAGGCGTTCTCACCTGACCATGAGGCAACGTCAAGGTTCCCGCCCGGGCGGCCCCGGCCGTGCCGTCGAGCTGGAACTCGAACATTAGGTGGTGGAGGACAGGATTCGGTGGATCTGGGCGCGATGGACCAGATCGTGCGCTCCCATCAGCCGGAGGAGATGCGCCACGCTCTCGGGTCCGCGTTCGGTATGGCGACCAATTCGCTCGAGGTCGGCCGGTGTGAGCTGATTCCACAGGTGGAGATTCGCGGCTCTTAACGCGCGCAGCTGATCCAGGGCCAGCTCGAGCGGCACGGTGGCATAGTGAAACTCACGGGCCCACTGGTCCTGATCGTAGGCCTGAACTGTGGGTTGGTCTTCGGTGAGCATCATACGGATGCGATATCCGGCGACGAGGTCGCTATCGGCGAGGTGCTGAACGACTTGAATAACCGACCACTTTCCCGGCGCTTCCGGTCGGCGCAACTCCTGGTCTGTGATTCCCCGGAGCCTTGCATCCAGCCATGGAAGTAATTCGCCCATGATCGTGAAGGGATCGCGATCTCCCAGTAGATCCAGGAGTGCACGGACGTACGTGGTAGCGGAGCCGACTGCGCTGGTGGAAGGATTGGAGAAGGTCACCTGGTGCTCCGCTTCAGATGAGTACCATGGCATCGCCGTAGGAATAGAAGCGGTACCTCTTCTCAACGGCATGCCGATAGGCATCGAGCACGCATTTTCGTCCTGCAAACGCGCAAACCAGCATCAGCAAGGTCGACCGGGGGAGGTGAAAGTTCGTGATCAGCCGGTCCACCACCTGAAACTTATAGCCAGGCAAGATCAGCAGCCGGGTCTCTGCGGGTCCCGGTGAAATCGAGCCATCCCCTCGCGCGGCACTCTCGAGCGCGCGCACCACGGTAGTGCCCACTGCCCAGAGCCGACCGCCGCTGGCCCGGACCTGTTGTACGCGCTCAGCCAGTCGGGGCGTAATTTCATATCGCTCCGGATGCATCGGGTGCTGCGCCGGGTCTTCCACCTCCACCGGCTTGAAAGTGCCGGTGCCGACCTCGAGCACCAGTCCCTCGACGTAGACGCCGGCAGACCGGAGCGCTGCCAGGAGCGCGGGGGTGAAGTGCAGCCCTGCCGTAGGCGCAGCGACGCTTCCTTCCACGTCGGCATAGATGGTCTGATACCGGCTTTCGTCCAGCTCATCAGGCGGCCTTTCTATATAGGGTGGCAGGGGGAGCTGTCCGAACTGTCGCATTGCCTCCTCTGCGTCTGCTCCCACAAAGCGCACCCGGCGATTGCCGTCGGGCAGGACCTCAACCGTGTCGATCCACACCTCCGGTCCAATGCTTACCCGCTTACCCGGGCGTAGCGCACTCCCCGGCTTCCCGATGGCAATCCAGGTGTCCTGGTCGGCGGGCTGGACCAGCAGGACCTCGGCAGGTGCACCCGACGGCCGGGTGCCCAGGAACCGCGCGTGACGCACCCGAGTGGTGTTGAGTACCACGAGGTCTCCAGGGGAGATCAGGCCTGGCAGATCGGCAAAACGTGCATCCACTAAAGGAGGGCAGTCGTCGGACCGCATCGTGCCGCGGCGAACCACGAGCAGCCGGCTGCCGCCCCGGTCAGGGAGGGGGTGCTGCGCGATGAGCTCGGTTGGGAGGTGGTATTCGAAATCGCTGGTGCGGAGGCGGCGCTCAGGAGTCAAAGATCGTGGCTTGCACTGCCGGAGGTGTGAGTCCGAATCGACGGTAGGCGAGAGTCGTGGCACAACGGCCCCGCTGGGTGCGCTCCAGAAATCCCTGTTGAATGAGATATGGCTCGAAAACATCCTGCAACGTGCCGGCATCCTCCCCCACGGCAACAGCGAGCGTCCCGAGCCCGACAGGACCCCCGCCAAACTTTTCGATGATCGTCGTCAGGATTCGGGCGTCCATGTCATCGAGGCCAAATTCGTCCACATTCAGCCGGGCCAGAGCCGAGGCGGCCACATCGGCGGTGACGCGCCCGTCCGCCTTCACCTCGGCATAGTCACGTACCCGCCGGAGCAGCCGGTTGGCGACCCGTGGAGTTCCTCGGCTCCGCCGCGCGATCTCGTCCGCTCCCTGCGCTTCGATTGGAACGCCCAGGATCGCTGCCGATCGCGCCACAATCCGGCGAAGCTCGTCCGGCGGATAGAAGCTCAACCGTTCCACGATGCCAAACCGGGCCCGCATCGGAGGCGTGAGCAGGCCAAACCGGGTTGTGGCTCCGATCAAGGTGAACTTCTCCAGAGTCATTGGAATGGTCTGGGCGTTAGGACCTTCCGCAATCCGCACGTCGACCCTGAAGTCCTCCATGGCTGCATACAGAAACTCCTCCAGTGCCGGTCTCAGCCGGTGAATCTCGTCGATGAACAGCATGTCACCCGTACCAAGCGAGGTGAGCAGACTGACGAGATCTCCCGGCTTCTCGAGCACCGGTCCTGAGGTGGTGCGGAGCTGCACTCCCATTTCGCGGGCCATGAGCATCGCCAGCGTAGTCTTGCCCAATCCAGGAGGGCCGAAGAACAGCGTGTGGTCCAACGTCTCCTGCCGTTTGCGTGCCGCATCGATGGCGATCTGGAGAGAGGTCTTTACCTGGGTTTGGCCCACAAACTCGTCCAGCCGCGAAGGCCTCAGCGCGGCATCGGCGCTGCTTTCCTCGGGAATGGCTTCTGGCGTAGTGATCTGAAGACGAGTCATGGGAGAAACGTAAGCGGTTAGTGGTCAGCAGGTACTGCACAGGTCTCTCGCAACCAGCTCACAGCGACTGCTCACCTCTTACCGTCTAGGCGCGCTTTCCATCGCACCGGCCTTGCATCCTGTTCGACGATGTGATCCGTATGGCAGGTGACGCACCGGTCGGAGGTCTGGGTTGTCCGCAGTGGCACCAGCTTCCGATTAGTGGCGCCACAGCGGGTACATATCCACTCGGCGGTGATGGCGGGTGTGGGCACGGGACCTACGAGCCTCCACGTACAGGCGCGAGTTGCTGAAGGGCTCGCCTGATGAGCTGAGGTGTCTCTGGTGGGGCGCCGGACGCCAGGGCGGCGCGTACCGCGTCGTCGGCAGCGGCCAAACCATATCCAAGGCCGATCAGCGCTCGCACAGCTTCCTCCGTTCCTCCGAAGCCACCCGCTCTCGTGTCGACCACGAAGTCTCCAAAGCGGTCTTGCAGTTCCAGCACCAGACGTTCGGCCTTCTTCCGGCCGATGCCACTCACTGAGCTCAGCGTGGACAGGTCTCGTCCCTGGATGCTTCGCACTGTCCGCTCCGGTCCGAGCGCCGACAGCAGAGCAATGGCGAGCTTGGGTCCAAAGCCGCTGGCGCCGAGCAAATGACGAAAAACCTGGCGTTCGCTGGCGCTGTCAAAGCCGTAGAGAGACCAGCCGTCCTCCTTGACCACGAGCTCGGTGAACAGACTGACCCGGGCGCCTCGGGCGGGAAGCCGTTGGGCAACACCCGCGGGGACACTCACTGCGTAGCCTACGCCTCCCTCGGTCTGCACGACGAGTGATTCCCCGTCTCGCTCGGCGACGAGACCGGTCAAGGTGGCGATCACCTGGGACTCGCCAATTGACGACTCAAAGCCGATCTCCGGGTGGCGATCAGCAGGTGCGTGAGGCCGACTGCTACACCATCCGCAGCGTCTCCAGGCGAAGGCGCGGACTTCAACCGGAGATGTTGGGCCACCATGTAGGCGACCTGTCCCTTGAGAGCGGCGCCGCGGCCGACCACCGTCTTCTTGATGACGGCCGGACTGTATTCCGCGACGCCAACCCCGCCCAGCTCTGCCGCTAACAGGATGACGCCGCGTGCGTGGCTCAGGACCACTGCGGTGCGAACGTTACGCCCGTAAAACGCAGTCTCCACAGCGACCGTGTCAGGCGTATGCCGGGCGAGCAGCGCATTGATACCATCGTACAGGATGCGAAGTCGTGAAGGGAGTGGATCGCGGGGACGAGTGGTGAGGATCCCGCACTCGATCAGCTTGAAGTGAGGACTCGATCCGCTTTCGACGACGCCGTAGCCCATCACCGCGGTGCCCGGATCGATCCCCAGCACCTTCATCGGACTGCCCTCAGGCTTCCGCCTCGGCCAACTGATTAGCGTCGATATCGAAGTTGGAGAATACCTTTGACACATCGTCCAGCTCTTCGAGAGCGTCCAGCAACCGGACGATGCGCTCGGCATCAGCGCCTTCCACTCTGACAGTGTTGCGGGGCACCATGGCGAGCTCGGCGGACTCGATGCTGAAGCCGCGGCCGCGAAGCGAATCCTGCACTGCATGAAACTGAGAAGGTGTTGTAGTGACCACGTACTGATCGCCCTCGCGCACGAAGTCCTCCGCACCGCTCTCGAGCGCCGCCTCGAGGGCGCTATCCTCATCATGCCGGGCCGCATCGAGGTAGATCTGTCCTTTGCGGTCGAACATCCAGGCGACCGAATTCGTGGCGCCGAGATTCCCACCGTTGCGGCTGAATGCATGCCGGATTTCAGCGACCGTCCGATTGGCGTTATCGGTGGTAACCTCGATGAACACGGCGGCACCGCCCGGTCCGTATCCCTCATAGGTCAGCTCCTCGTAGACGCTGCCTTCTAACTCGCCGGTGCCCTTCTTGATCGCGCGATCGATATTCTCGGCCGGCATGTTCACTGCCTTGGCGGCATCAATGGCTGTGCGAAGCCGGGGATTGCCGCCCGGATCTCCGCCGCCGCTTCTGGCTGCTACCGTGATCTCACGAATGACCTTAGTCCATGAAGAGGCACGCTTGGCGTCGGTGATGGCTTTCTTACGCTTGATCTGCTTCCATTTGCTGTGACCAGCCATACCCGAACTCTCCTTGCGAGCACGTAACTATGGGGGTTCTGGTACACCGGAGCGGTACGCGGAAACATAAGCGCCACACCCGCTTGCGGCAACGCGGCGGGTCCGCTAGTCTCCCTTTCTATGCCCAGAATCCGAGCCTGTTTTGCCCTGTTGGGGCTAGTGGTCGCCTGCGGGTCCGAGCCGCCTCCCCCAAAGCCTCCCACGTTCAATGAGGCGTTTTCCAACTTGCCTCTCCCTCCGAACCCCGAGCTTGTGTCGCGGTCCGGGAGCGCCGATGCCCTGCAGCTTACCCTTCGGACGTCCTCCGACCTTGCCCAGGTGACGAACTATTATCGGCACACGCTGAGCCAGGGAAAGTGGCGACTGGTGAGTGATATGCAGAATCCCGACGGCTCCACCGCGTTCTATGCGGAGCACGACGGGCCTCCGCTTTGGGTGCGAATTTGGAAGGCGACAGATCGGCCGGGAACGATAGTTCAGTTGACCGGCGCAGTCGTGGGACGAGACTCCCTGGCGGAACGCGGCAAGGCCGACTCCACGCCCAAGCGCGCTTCCTGAGCTCTCATATTGCTTCAGTCGACATCGAGCATGTCCACAAAGCGCAGCCACTGGGGATAGAAATACAGGTCGACCATTCCGGTAGGGCCGTTTCGGTTCTTGAGTACGATCAGTTCGGTGGCGCCTTCCACCCCCTGGCCGGGGCGATACATCTCTTCCCGATAGATCATCAGAATCACGTCCGCATGTTGCTTGACCGCTCCAAAGCCGCCGAGATCGTCCAGGGTTGGACGGGGGTCAGGGCGCGCGGCACGGTGGCCGGGCAGTTGGGCCAGCACGACAATCACAACGTCGCGCTCGAGTGCCAGCGACTTCAGAGCACGTACCGCTCCCGCGACCCGCTCCTGGAGCCGAGTGGATGCGCGAGGCGGAGGCGTAAGCTCGAGGGAGTCGACGACAAGTAGCTGACGCCGGGGCACGGTATCGAGAGCGCTCCTCAGCTCATCGAAGCCGCTGCCGAGCAGAGGCCTGATAACCAGAGGCGAATGGCGAAGCCGCACGGCTGCCGCACCAACCAGTGCACGATTTGCCTCGCTCAGTCTACCCTGGCGCAGGTCATCTACCGACGCCTTACCCTCCAAAGCGAGCGCTCGTTCCAGTACCCGCTCCGGACTCATCTCGGCGGAGAGATACGTGGTCGGAGCTCCTGCACCGGAAGCCCGGACTGCGATCCCGAGCCCGAGGGCTGATTTCCCACTCCCCACATCCCCCGCAATGACGACCAGGTCCTTCCGCCGAAAGCCACCCGCGAGTACCCGGTCGAGCGAGGCAAAACCGGTTGGGACGGTGTCTGCCGCAGGCTGAGCGGACCGCTCATCGATTTGAGACACGAGTTTTTCCAGCAGGGAGTCGGCGGACGGTACGGCACGTCGAGGCGAGCGCGGCATTGCGGGAGTATAGCCGGCAGCCGGGCAGGGGGGCAGCGGGGCCGTAAGCAGGGAATCCGGGCGATAAACATTTCTCACATGTTTGGCCTCTTCCCTGTCTCGCTGCCCATCTGCCCTGCTGCCGCGCTGCCCGGCTTCACGCTAACCATCTTCCTCGCCTGTCTCGCGGCAAGCGCCAGAGCGTCGCCAGCCTCCGCGCCCCCCGCATCCCGTGCCGGAGCCACTAACTGGCTCAGTATCTGGGGGACCGTGTCGCGGCGCACCTCCCGTAGCTGACTCACCGCCGCCGACAATGCACGGCGGAGCGGCGGAGGCATGGTGAGGCTGGAGAGTCGGCGCTCGAGCGCCTGAACCC
>DATADG010000281.1:0-6666 GCA_036258655.1 Gemmatimonadales bacterium
AGTCCGTATCATGGGGATTCTGCCGCAGGATTCTGCGGGCGATGTGATCGTGTAACTGAAACAGCAGGGCATGGGAGAGCGCGTAGTCGTAGTACTGCCCCGGGTCGTCATTGATGTGTGTCTTCGTCAGACCGTCGGCCCACCGCTCGTCCCTCGGACCCGGTGGAACGATGCCCTGATATTCGCGCGCCAGCTCCCACCACTTGGCATTGAACTGGTCCGGCGGTAACCCCTCCTGGTACAGCGCGTGCTCGAACCGGGTCATCGTTCCCGCCGCGAAGGGAATGAAGACCACGTACGAGAGCGCCTCCTGAAGCAGCCGGGCCATGCTGTCGACCTGGGCTTCCGGTGAAACCAGCCCCCTCCCCACGAGGAATCGGCGCTGCAGCGAGGCCAGGCCGATCATTGACCCGATACCTTCGTGATACGCACGGTTGGCACCCTGCCTCAGAATGAGGGGCACCTGCGGACGACTGTAACTCAAGAAGTAGTAGACGTGCCCCAACTCGTGGTGCGTCGTCTCATACCATTCGCGGTTGGGCTCGACGCTCATGAGCGACCGTACATCCCGGTCCAGATCCAAATGCCAGGCCGACGCGTGCGTGTTTTTTTTGTACGGTGCATCGGCAGGCAAGGGATACAGTGAGGATTTGCTCCAGAAGCTGGTCGGGAGCGAATCGAAACCCAGGCTGCGGTAAAAGGCTTCGCCCTGGCGTACAACCCATTCCGGGGAGCGCCGGGCCAGGGCCGAGTCCACATTGAGGCCCTCGACTTCGACCAGCGCGCTCCAGTCCTGGCCCCAGCGGTTGGGCAGCCAATGCGCGGGGAGCTGCTTCGGCACGGGCACTTTATACCGGTCGGCGAGCTCATAACGAGCCCAGGTATGGAGCTCCCGGTACAGCGGACGGAGATCATGCACCAGCTGATCCGTGAGCCGGAGCATTTCATCCGTGCTCATGCCGTACTCGGACACTTGATAACTGAAGTAGTCCGGGTAACCTAGCGTCCGGACCACCTGGTTCCTGAGCTCACGCAGCTTGATCAACCCGGGTTTGAGCGCCGGTCCGACCTCTTTGGAAGTCTCCCACACAGCGAGCCGCTCGGGCAAACGCCGGCTGGTACGCAGCAGCTGGTCTATCGTGTTCGGGGTGACTGCTTTGCCTTGCAGCTTGAACTGGAAGCCATACAACCGTTCGGTCTGCGCCGCTTCCGCCGCGATCCGTTCGGCGACGACCGAAGCCGCGGTTTGGGGCTTCTCCGCGGCGAGATACAGCATCACCTCGAGCTGGCGAGTCTGGAGCGGACTCAGATCGTCTTTGCGACCCAGGTACGCTCTAATCTTTTCGATATTGTCGGCACTACCGACGAATCGCGCCAACGCCTCGTTCGCCCGGCGAGTGCGTATCGAGTTGGTGGAATCGCCTTCGACGATGCGGGTGTTGGACTCCCACTCGGCCAGCGCGCTCGCATAGTTGAGCCGCTGAAACTCCTTGGCGTAAGAGGCGAGATAGGCATCGACCTCGGGGCTTCCGGTCCGAGACTCCGCATCGGCGCGACAGCTCACCAGGAGTGCAGTCCAGAAGAGCGTCAGATACCTCAAAGGTCGAGAGACCATTGGACTCACCCTCTCAATTCACTGGTGCAGTGCGGACAACGGGTGGCGCTCGCGGGGATCGCCATGCGGCAGTAGGGGCAGTCCCTTGTCGCAGGTGCGGCCGCGGCCTCCTGGGGTTTGAGCCGGTTGGCCGCGCGCACGATGAGGAACACCGCGAAGGCGATGATGATGAAGGCGATCACATTGTTGATGAACTGCCCGTAGTTGATGGTGACGGCACCCGCCGCACTCGCCTCCGCCACGGTGGCGTAGGGGGGAGGGGCCTTGGTACCCGGTTGCAGCAGGTAGAACAGATTGGCAAAGTCCACGTCCCCCAGCGCGAGTCCAATCGGTGGCATGAGCACATCGTCCACCAGGGACTTCACGATGGTTCCGAACGCTCCCCCGATGATGATACCCACCGCAAGGTCGAGCACGTTGCCCCGCAGGGCGAACGCCTTGAACTCCCTGAACATGAAAAAGTTCCGGTTGAGGATACCTGGATATACCGGCCACTGACTCCAAGCGCAACGACGGTGCTACATCTCCACCGGTTTTCCCGCCGCCCGCCATTCGGCGAACCCACCGGTGAACAGCCGGACGTCGCTGAAACCCTTGGCTTTTAACAGGCTCGCGGCAATGGCAGCGCGGGGACCGCTTTGACAGTGCACGATCAGCGGACGACCGCGCGGGAGTTCATCCAGCCGCTGTTCCAGCTCGACCAGCGGAAGGTGAACTGCTGCTGGAATGTGACCGTTACTCCATTCCTCCCCCCCGCGAACGTCCACCACCACCGCGCCGTTCTGTCCGCTGAGTCGCGCGAACTCTGCCAGGGTGAGCGATGCAATGTTCTGGAGCGGACCTTGTCGACCGCGCCAGGCGTCGATCACTTCCAGGCCGAAATAGCCGGCAACCCGCTCGAGTCCAATGCCGGCGAGGTCGCGGGTCAGCTGATCTACAAGCCGGTCTCTGTCTTTCCGGTCCAAAATGAGATAAAGGTCGCGATCGTATGAAAGAAGCGCCCCCGCCCAAGTGGTAAAACTTCGGTTGGCCGGAATGTTGATTGTCCCCGGGATGGCTGCGCCCAAGTACTCCGATGCAGGTCGGGTGTCTACGACGCTGTCACCTGCTGCAAGCGCTGCTTCGAGTGCGGCTTCGAGCATCTGAGCTGGCCGATGGATGTCGCCGAGGATGGCGGGTCCTGATTGATTGATTCGTTTCATTCGGGCAAAGTAGCGAGGTGGCTCCGGCTGACCCTCCAGCACAGCGCTGATAAATGCCGCCTCATTCTCGATTGCAAAGGCCCAGTTGAAGCGCTTCTCGTAGCCCAGTGTGGACTGGGGGACGGCACTGAGACTCTTGCCACAGGCAGAGCCGGCGCCGTGCCCCGGCCAGATTTGCAGATAATCGGGTAATTCGCGAAACCGCTGCAGTGACTGAAAGAGCTCTCGCGCAGACGCGGCCATCGTACCCGGCACCCGAACCGAGCGTTCCAGGAGGTCAGGACGACCTACATCGCCGACAAAGAGGAAGTCCCCGGTGAACGCACCCATAGGCTCGCCAGCCGTTTCGGTGTCCACCACGAGGAACGCGAGGTGCTCGGGAGTATGTCCGGGCACATGCCACACGCGTATCTCCACTCGTCCCACGCTGAAGGCGCTTCCTTCCTTCAGGAGCGTCGCGTGGGAGTCCGTGGCGTAGCGGTAGGACCAGTCTGTCCCGCCGGCACCGGAGAGGTAGAGCCGTGCGCCGGTCCGGTGACTGAGTTCCCGCGCACCCGATACAAAGTCCGCATGGATGTGCGTTTCCGCCACATGAGCGATCCGGAGGCCGTCAGCTTGAGCGGCCTGGAGATACACATCGACAGCCCGGTTTGGATCGAGCACTAGCGCCTCTTTGCTACTCGGGCAGGCGAGGAGATAGCTGGCCTGTGCCAGCTTGGGATCGAAGAAGCGCTGAAAGATCATATGGCAGACGAGTTACAGTTTATTCACCAGCTGTGTTTGCAGTCTAAACAACGACGTCACCATGACACTCCCTCACCGGTCTGACACACCGATGACACAAGCCGATGAGCTTGCCCGGTACGCGCGACCGTTATTCCTGACTGGCCTGATCGGTTTTGGCGTCCTGCTCGGGTGCAGGCACTCTGAGCCGTTCGGCGAGCGAACCTACGATACCGACGAGCCGTTCAACCAGAGCCCCCCGGTACAACTCACTCTCAACCGAGGGCACGATCGGGGAGCTGCGTGGATCGCGGACGGTTCTACGATTGTGTATTCCACGCAGCGACCCGGAGTCTCCGACCGCGACGTGTGCTTGGCCGAGCTGCCGTCGACCGGGGGTCGCCAGCTCTCGCTGATCTGCAACCTCTCGCCCACGGGTCTCGATCTCACCGAAGCTCTGGAGTCCCCTGCACCAGCGCCGGACGGACGGCTCGCATTCTATGGGGCGAGCTCTCGCATCGGTGCCACCGTGCCCGACACGCAGGCGCTGAAATTGGGCTCTCTGGCCGATCCCGCCAGAGCCATGATGCTGCTGAGCATACCATACACCGTGCCCGGCGGTCGCACTCACACGGGTGTCTCCCAGCTGCGCTGGCTCAGCCCTACTCAACTTCTTTTTCTAGGAGAGGCCGTCAACGTCGCGACTCCTTGCCCAGGATGCCAGCCGGATACCCTTCGCTCAGGCCGGGATGCCGTACTGCTCGATGTGACTGCCGGGGCCGCGCCGCAGGCCGTTCCCGGGACGGAGAACGCATCCGGGGTGTCTCCGGGGCGCACAGAAGACGAGATCTACTATACCCTCGGAGGCGACACCCGGGTGTATCACCGACGTCTCTCGACCGGAGAGGTATCGGTTGTCCACGACTTTGGCCCGTCCGGCATCGCTCGCGATGTGCACGTGGTCGGCACCCGCATGGTGGCGGTGGTCGGCGGCCGAGTCCACTTCACCAATGATCCCGGTCTTGGCCCGACTCAATGGGATAGTGGAGGAATCGTCCACCTAGTCAACCTGCAGGATGGATCGGACATCATGGCCCATGATCCTGCCGATCCCGGACTCTATCGCCGAGCCCAGCTCTCGCCGGACGGCACCCGAGTCGTAGCTGAACGGCATGCGCTAATCCTGATCGTGAGCGATTTCGGGGTGGACACAATTGTACCACGAGAGGCTGACCTCTACCTGCTGGAACAGCCATGAGGCGCCCGGGAACGAAGGGCGCCACGATTCTCGGTCTTCTCCTCGGTGGAGCCGCGCCGGCCGTAGTACGAGCCCAGGCTGAGGGCGCTGTTGCTGGACGCGTGTACCAGGCCGGCACCGATCACAACCTGCCCAACGCCCAAATTCTGATAGACGGTCGAGTACGATCTCTCACCGACGAGCAGGGACTTTACCGCGTACGAGGAATTCGAAGCGGGTGGCACAGCATCGCGGCGCGTGCCATCGGCTATCGGAGCGTGGTGCAAGATAGTGTGTTCGTCCGGGCGGGGACGACGGTCACTCTCGATTTCGCGCTGGAGACGAATCCCCTGGAGCTGGCGCCGCTTGTGGTAACAGCACCAGTCGATCCTGTGCTCGATCCGATGGCCACCTCCACCGAGCAGAAGATCAGCGCCACTGATATGAGAGACCTGCCGGTGAGCTCACTCGAGGAAGCACTGGCGTTATCGGCGGGCAGTGTAGGTGAGAGCTATCGGGGCGGCCGGCTGGGACAGGAGTCGTTCATTCTCGACGGCTTGGGGGTCAAGAACCAGCTGGATGCAGCCAGTGGAGGGCTGGGGCTCAGAATACCACCCGACGTGCTGAGCGAGGCTTCACTGGTGACCAATGGCTTTTCCGCCCGGTATGGGCAGGCCATCTCCGGCCTTGTCAATGTGGTCACGAAGGAGCCAGGCGACCGGTGGGAGGGGCGTGTCGGTTACGAATCTGACCGACTTTTCGGTGGCAGCTGGGATTTGGGTCTCGACCGGATCATTGCTCAGGCGGGCGGCCCCGTCGCAGGCCGAATCGGTGTCGTTGCGGCGGTGGATGTGACTGGACGGCTGGATGCCGATCCGGTAAATGCGCCGGCACCCGCCGATCCGCGAGACGCGAGGAGCCAGGCGCCAGCGATGTTACCGCACAACAGCGGCGAACAGTACAGCGGGCTTGGCAAGATCACCCTACCGGTCACGGATCGAGTTACCCTGCGGCTACTTGGACTCTACTCCGAAGAGCAAAGCCTGCTCTACGATCCTGCGTATAAATACGACCTCGATCTCGCACCGGCTCAGCGTCTCAGAGGCGACCTGGTGAGCGGCCACATCCAGTACACCAGTGGCCCGGGAACGCGGAAGCCACTCATCCTTGATGTCCGGGTTGGACGGTTTGGGCGAGACTTCATCAGGGGCACCCTCGAGGACGATGTTGACTACCGTTTTGGAGCCCTGACCGGAGAGCGTTTCCGTTTCATCGGAGAGGACATCGCCAGAGGCCAGGAACCCACGCTCGATCCGATCCCCGGTCTTCGCACACCTCTGCCCAGCACCGCTACCCCGTATGGAGTACCGGCGTTTTTCGTGGGGACCGGCTCGCGTGGCAGTTTGGCGTGGAGTCACTTCGGCGAGACTCGGGCGCAGCTCGATGCCACGTACGGTGCTGGAGAGCGCGTTGATCTCTTCTTCGGTGGCGAGCTAGTCGGACAGCGGGTGCGCACGTATCAGCGGGCGTTGGGCTACCTCCCCGTAGGGATAGGGGACAGTGTTCCCCCCACTGCCGTGAGCGACTTTTCGCCCACCGGCGCGGCGGGATATCTCGAAGCCCAGATCCGTGTCACCGACCTGGCATTCACTGCCGGGCTTCGCTATGACCAGTTCAGTGCCGGCAGCGAGCTGGCCACCGAGGCGCGGGGTTCCCGACGGAAACTCAGCCCCCGGTTCGCGGTCTCGACCGTTCTCCGTGGTGCTACCTTCGTCGCAAGCTACGGCCGATTCGCCCAGGCACCAGATTACCAGTACCTGGTGGACGCTGCCTTCGACGATACCACTCGTACGGGTCGGTTTCGGCGGGGTAACCCGAACATCGGCTTC
>DATADG010000282.1:0-2352 GCA_036258655.1 Gemmatimonadales bacterium
CGTAGATGGTGAACTGGCGTGTAAAGCCCAGCAACTCGGCTTCACGACGCAGCATGCGGGCAGACAGCGAATGGAACGTGCCGATCCACAAACCGGAGGGATTTCGGTTCAGCAGCCGACCGATGCGATGCTTCATTTCGCCGGCGGCCTTGTTGGTGAAGGTGACCGCGAAAATTCGTTCGGGTGACACATTGTGCCGGTCGATCAGCGCGGCGATCCGCATTGTGAGAACCCGCGTCTTGCCCGATCCGGCACCGGCCAATACCAGCAGCGGACCATGGACGTGCTCCACTGCCTCCCGCTGCGCAGGATTCAGGGCACTCTCCAACTCTGACGATGCTTCGATCATGTTGCTGGCCCCGCCAGGGGCACGCGTATCAAGAAGCAGGTTCCTCTCTCCGCTTGCTCCAGCATCAAGGCGCCCTGGTGGGCATCCTCCACCACCCGACGGGAAAGTGCGAGACCGATGCCCCAGCCGCCGCGCTTGGTCGTGATTCCAGGCTCGAAGAGCGTGCGCCGGAGATCTCGTGCGATCCCCGGCCCGTCGTCGATTACACGGATCACACCCATCTGATCTTCCACTCCTACTCGCAGGATAATCGTACCCGGTCTGCCCTGCAGCGCATCGATGGCGTTCTTGACCAGCGATTCGAGCGCCCACTCCAGCAACACGGGGTCGCCCAGGACAGTCGGCCCCGCGCCAGCGGCCTCTACTCGCAGTTCGATGAGGTTGGCATGCCGGGGGAGCCGCGGTCGGAAATATCCCGCGACTCGGTCGGCGAGTGCGCCCAACCCGATGGGCTCACGTTTAGCAGGATTGCCGATTCGCTCGAATCGCTGGGCGACTCGGTCCAGTCGCTCTGCGTCAGCGGACAGGTGATCCGCTAGCTCGGGGGGTGGCGTGGCCCGCGTGCGCACCCGCTCGATCCACCCCTGCAGGCTGGTCAGCGGCGTGCCCATCTGATGAGCGGCCTCGCGGGCCATGGCAACCCACAGTCGGTCCCGCTGAGCAGACATCGCGCTTCGATAGGCAAAGACAGCCACCGCCACCATGACCGCTATCGTAAGGCCTTGCAGCACCGCAAGCGCGATCAGATTGCGCTGGGCCGGAAGCGGACCGTAATGCACGGTTCCGATGGCGGCGTCACTGATAGGGGGATTCTGCCGGTCCAGCCGAGCGGCGTACTGCTTGACCCGCGGATCGTCCAGCGAAGCCTCGAACGGGAGGTTGGCTGCCGCCGTCACTCTGCCGCTGGTGTCCGTTACCACCAAGGGAAGACCCAGCGCTCGCACCTGTTCCCCCAGACGAAGGAGCGCCTCTGCCTCCGAGCCGGGACGCGGATCGTTCAGCCCCCCGAATACGCCCGAGTAGAGCCGGCTGGTAGCCGTGGCGTCAGCTTGAAAATGGCGGAAGATCAAAATGCCCGTGCCCAGACTCAGTCCGGCCAGCAGGGCAACAAGCGCCGCCACCATTGTCGGCGCCAGCCGCTGCAGCCGCTCGCTACGCACGGGGAGTCAAGCGCTCAGTGCCGAGATACGGCACCAGCGCTTCGGGCACCTGAATCGTGCCGTCGGCCGCCTGGTTGTTCTCCAGAAGCGCAATGATCGTACGCGGAAAGGCGACGCCCGAGGCGTTGAGGGTGTGGGCGAGCTCGGGCTTTGCCTTTGGAGCCGGTCGGTACCGAATATTGGCCCGCCGCGCCTGAAAATCGGTAAAGGTGCTGGAGCTCGACACCTCCAGCCAGGCGCCGACGCCAGCCGCCCAGACCTCGATATCATAGGTGCGGGCGCTGGCAAACCCAGTGTCGCCAGCCGCCAACTCAATCACTCGATACGGCAAGCCGAGACGCTGGAGCACGGCTTCCGCATGACTGGTGATCAGCTCATGCTCAGCCGGTGATTCCTCGGGCCGTACGATGCGC
This sequence comes from Gemmatimonadales bacterium, assembly GCA_036258655.1. GTDB lineage: Bacteria > Gemmatimonadota > Gemmatimonadetes > Gemmatimonadales > GWC2-71-9 > CAVVWJ01. The sequence continues at coordinate 1,923 of DATADG010000282.1, forward strand.
ACCAGCTCGACCTTGTCGAACTGATGCACCCGAATGAGCCCACGGGTGTCCTTACCTCCGGAGAACGCCTCACGGCGAAAACAGGGGGTGTAGGCCACATACGCGACCGGCAGGTCCTTTGCCTCGAGGATCTCATCGCGGTGGATGTTGGTCACCGGGACCTCAGCCGTCGGGATGAGGAAGAGATCGTCGGCGGGGACACTGTAGAGTTCCTCGGCGAACTTGGGGAGCTGACCTGTCCCGGTAATGGCAGCACGGTTTACCAAGTAGGGCGGAGCGACTTCCACATACCCATGTTGGCGGGTATGGAGATCCAGCATAAAGTTGGCGAGTGCCCGGATGAGTCTGGCACCCCAGCTGAGGAACAGGGGAAATCCTGACCCCGTGATCTTGACCCCGGCGGGTAGATCGAGCAGCCCCAGCTCCACCC
>DATADG010000283.1:0-5311 GCA_036258655.1 Gemmatimonadales bacterium
GTACTCTCGTGAAATCGAGCCGGCAGCCTCGGCCTATTTCCTGTTGGCTGATCTCGCCTCGGACGACCGGGAGGATGTGGAAGCGCGCCGCCTGTATGGGATAGTAGCCAAGCGGTATCCGACCAGCCGTTTTGCACCGACCGCCCGCTTTCGGGCCGCCATGATCGCCCTCCTCAGCGATCAACCGAAGCTGGCTGCGCAGGAGTTTGATCTTCTGGCTGAGCGCCACCCGGCGAGCGACGAAGCGCTGGGCGCGGTGTACTGGGCAGGACGAGCCTGGGCTGCTGCAGGCGACAGCCTCGCCGCCCGATCGCGGTGGGAAAGCGCGGCCGCCCGTGACCCGCTCTCGTACTACGCGGCGCTCAGCGCCAAGCGCCTGGGGATCCATTCGTGGTCTCCTCCCGCTGCTCCAGACACGTTTATCTCGGATCCAGTGATCGAGCGCGTAGTTTCCCGCTCGGAGCTCCTGTCGCGTCTCGGAATGGAGCAGGAGGCCCGCTGGGAGCTGGACCGGCTGGCCCGGTCGGCCGATAGCTCCTCCGAACGACTCCTGGCGATTGCCAATGCCTTCCGCCGCCAGGGCATGGCATCACAGGCCATACAGCTCGCCCGGCGTGCGTTGACGCTCGGCGCGCCGGCTGATGCCCGGACTTACCGGCTCATCTACCCTATGGTGCATACCGACGCCCTGCTGGCGGAAACTGCCGAACAGGGAATCGACCCTACCTTCGTTGCGGCCTTGATTCGCCAGGAGTCACGCTTCAACCCAGGGGCGACCTCCCCCGCAGGTGCACGTGGACTGGCGCAAGTGATGCCCGAGCTGGGTGAGCGGCTCGCGAGGGAGCTGAACTATCCCCTATGGGACCCGGTGTTGCTATATCAGCCGGACGTCAGCATCCAGCTCGGAGCCTTCCATCTACGGGAGTTGGTAAGCCGCTACGACCAGCGCGCCTATATCCTTGCAGCGTACAACGCCGGCTCGCCACGAGTGGAGCGCTGGTCGAAGCGGATTGGCGTTGACGACCCGGAGGTATTCGCGGAACAGATCTCTTTTGTCGAGACTCGCGACTACGTTCGAATCATTCAGAGAAACGTGGAGATTTACCGGGCGCTGTACGGCAGCGACTTCACCGCATTGGTGGAAGCTGCACAGGCGGTGCCGGCGCCTGACAACGTGGCCAGTGGCCCGGAGCAGTAGATGTGAGCTTGGCAGGGGAGCCACAACGGTCTAGTTTGGAACGGCCTCCCCTACAGTAAGGTTCTATCGGTTGCTCAAGGCCTCCCAGCCGCTGGATCTTCTCGAGCGCGTCGGCGAAGGTTTGTTCGCCCTCGATCCTGACTGGCGCTTCGCGTACCTGAACCGCCATGCCGAGCGGGTGCTCTCCCGTCTCTCCGGCCTCCCCTCAACTGACCTGCTTGGTACCGTCATCTGGGAACGTCCCGCGCTGGCCGATTCAGCGCTTGGAAGGGCGTTGCACCGGGCCTATGCCGACCAGACCGCGGTGGTCCACGAGGTACCCGACACCGGCACTCGTGGATCGGTGGAGATACGAGCCTATCCATCCGATGATGGTCTCACCGTTTTTCTCCGGGAGAACCCTCTCGCAGGTCATACGGCCCAGATTCTTGATGGCATGAGTGAGGCATTCCTGGGTTGCGACCACGAGTGGCGGATCACCCAGGTGAACGCGCGAGCCCAGGCCATCCTTGCACGGTATGGACTCTCGAAGGGAAAGCTTCTGGGCCAGAACATCTGGCATACCGTGCCTAGGCTGGCAGGTACCAGACTGCAGGCCGAGGCCTTTCGAGCGCACGCCCAGGGAACGGAGGTCGAGCTCGAAGAATTTTTCTCCCCGATGAATCAATGGTTTGCCATTCGATTGGTGTCCACCAACAACGGTCTCGTCTGCTTCGCCCGCGAGTTGCCGGATCGGACCCATGCCGAGCATGCTCTCCTGGCCAGTGAGGAGCGCTATCGGCATCTGGTCGAGTCCATCGATGACGTCGTGTTTCGGCTCGACCGGGAGCAACGCTGCGTCGATGCGTTCGGACGATGGCTGGAGCGAGAGGGATTTAACCCGGCCAGTCTCATCGGGAGGACCACGCGTGAAATCGTCGGGCCGGAGGAAGCCCCGATTCACGAACGCGCCAATCTCCGCGCTCTTGCCGGCGAGACCGTCACCTACGAGTGGACCCTGCGTGCCCGTAGTGGCATCAGGCACATGCAGACCACGCTTTCACCGCTGCACGGTCCCTACGGTGAGGTCACCGGGATCGTGGGAGTTGGCCGGGACATCACCCAGCGGGTCGAGGTTGGAAGAGAGCTCCAGCGTTGGGCCCGGATCTTCGAGCACGCAGGTTGGGGCGTAGCAATTGTCAGCGCTGATGGTGGAACGATCGAGAGCGTCAATCCTGCGTTTGCGGCCATGCACGGCTGGACAGTCGACGAGCTTCGGGGCAAGCCCATGGCGGAACTCTCCGCAGGACAACAGGACTTCCCGCGGATGAACCCGCTTTTCGACTCCCGAGGGCATCAGATCTGGGAAGCCGAGCGGGTCCGCAAGAACGGAGTGGTATTCCCCGCGCTGATCGATGCAACGGCCGTGAAGGATACCGATGGGCAGGTCATCTACTACGCAGTGAATGTGCAGGATCTCACCGAGCGGAGACGGGCAGAGGAGCAAATCCGCCAGGCCCAGAAGATGGAAGCGGTCGGGCGACTGGCCGGCGGAGTGGCCCACGACTTCAACAACATGATGATGATCATCATGGGCTTCAGCGACTTCCTGCTGACCAATCTGGAGCGGAGCGACCCGCGCTGGTCCGACGCCGACGAGATCCGGAAGGCGGCGGAACGGGCGATGCAGCTCACGCGCCAGTTGCTCGGCTTCGGCCGCCAGCAGCTCGTCGCGCGCAGTGTGCTCAGCCTGAACGAGGTGGTCTCCGGCATGGAACGCATGCTTCGGCCTCTTTTGGGTGAGGATATCAAGCTGATTACCCAGCTGTCGGTTGGGTTGGGAGGGGTCGAAGCTGACTATGGCCAGCTCGAGCAGGTGGTCATGAATCTGGCCTTGAACGCTCGTGACGCCATGCGCGGCGGAGGCCGGCTCATCATCGAGACGCTGGATGTGGAGCTTCCCGAAGGCTATGCCTACCACCATTACGGAATCGACATTCCGCCAGGCCAGTATGTGATGCTCATCGTGAGCGATACCGGCCACGGTATGAGCCCCGAGGTCAAGGCGCGGGTGTTTGAGCCGTTCTTTACCACGAAACCGACAACGGGGAACACCGGGCTCGGCCTGGCCACCGTCTATGGCATCGTGGTGCAGAGCGGAGGATACATCTGGGTGGACAGTGAACCCGGAAAGGGAACCACCTTCAAGATTTGCCTGCCACGGGTCGAGCCTGAGGATTCGCTCGCCCAGGCCCCCGCGTCGTCGGCAGGTGCCCCGCGCGGCAGCGAAAAAATCCTCTTGGTGGAGGACGAAGATGCGGTGCGTGGAGTGGCATCGAGGGTACTTAGGAATCAGGGCTACACAGTCCTCCAGGCGCGAAATGGTGGGGAAGCGCTCGAGCAGCTGGAGCAGCTGGGGGAAACGGTCGATCTGATCCTCACCGATGTCATCATGCCCGACATGGGTGGGCCCGCGCTGGCGGAACAGCTCCGCTCGCGCTGGCCTGACGTGAAGCTCATCTACATGTCGGGGTATGCTCGCGACGACAAGCTGCAGCCCGAGCTCCGGGAGTTGGAAGGATCCTTTCTTCAGAAGCCTTTCTCGACCGAAGACCTGGTCGTGAAAGTTCGAGAAGTTCTCGACAGCAAGACACAACGCACCCGCTAGGGTCACACGTCACATCACGAGGTCCTCTGGTCCGCTCATTTTGTGGGCCTAGCCCGGCGGTGCCTGCGACGAAGCAGCTGTGCGCCGAAGCGTCGCCAGCTTCGCGGTCCGGGCTGAACTACTAAGTGTCCAGTTTTCCAGTACTTGAATGGAGCCGTTCATGCTGCCCAGGGTAATCTCGGTAACCGCGTTGATCCTGATTCTTTCCTGTTCCCCAGACACCGGGCGGCGGGGCGGTGACACCGGGATGGCCGAGGGTGCGCCGGGTGGATTAAGCAGCCGGGATACTATGCCAAGACCGGGTTCGGATTCAGCTGGAATGGTTGAGGCGGGCCCTGCCGGAGTTCTCTCGCAGTTGAATGTGTCAAATACCACGGAGATTCAGCTCTCGAACCTGGCGACCAGGAAGGCCTCGGCGCCCGGAGTGAAGCAGATCGCGCAGAAGCTGGCGACGGATCACACCAGGAACCGAGAGCAGCTTCGCGCGCTGGCCAAGCAACTCAAGGTGAACCTCGTTCCGGCGCAGGGTGGCAGCGTCAGCGCCGCAGATAGTGTGGCGATGCCGTCAGATCTGGAGGGGAAGTCCGGTGCGGAGTTCGACCGAGCGTTCATTGAGCATGAAATCGAAGACCACCAGACCAACATACAGAGAATAGAGACTCAGTTGTTGCCCACGGCTGAGAGCCAGCAGATAAAGGAATATCTTGGAAAAACCTTGACTGAGATGAAAGGGCACCTGGCGAGCCTCCAGCAGGTGCGGCAACAACTCGGTAGCTGAGAGCCGACGCTGTAATCTCGCTGACCACCGAGGTCATCTATGGAAAGCAAAGTCAAGTTCGCCGGGCATCCGGTGCATCCGATGCTCATCGTTTTCCCGCTGGGTCTGCTGGCAACGGCCGTCATTTTCGACATTATCTCGCTCATTTCCGGCAATCCTCAGTGGACCGTCGTCGCCTACTATATGATCGGCGCCGGCATCATCGGCGGGTTGGCTGCGGCCGTGTTCGGATGGCTGGACTGGATAGCGATTCCAGCCGCAACCCGCGCCAAGAGGATAGGATTGTGGCACGGGGTCGGGAATGTGGTTGTTCTGGGGCTTTTCATACTGAGCTGGGTCCTGCGCCGGGACTTGCCCGAAACGCCGCCGACCGGAGCAATCGTGGCGGCACTGACCGGTGTGGTCATCGCTGTGGTGACCGGGTGGCTCGGAGGCGAACTGGTTGATCGCCTGGCGGTAGGGGTGGACGACGGGGCTCATCTGGATTCGCCCAGCTCGCTCTCGAAACTGCCGGCGAGCGCAGGACTGACTGGCGCTTCAACCAGGGCTACCGGCTCAGGTTACAGTGGGGCCGAGCGGCGGACGGCGGCCACGTCGTCCTATGCTGGTGTTGACCGAAGGACGCCCTAGGGAACCCACCTCAAGGCCAGTTCTTCTTTCTCCGGTCGGGTAAGCCGCCGAATCGCGT
>DATADG010000284.1:0-9021 GCA_036258655.1 Gemmatimonadales bacterium
GAGAACCAGACTAGCCAGCCGGAGTGCCGACCGGGCCCGACGGGAGCGATGGAGGGCAGCGTTCGGGGCGCCCTCTTGGTGATTGAGTCCGTTGCGGTTGGCATGGCGGACGCCCTCACGCCGCCGCAGCCCGAAGGACTCTAGAGATGCTCTCTTGAGAAAAGAAATCCTCGACCTCGACCGTCCCGGCGAAGAGACCGAAGAATCGCCGGACTTCCCGAGGATTGGAAGCGAGAGCCTGAAACAGAGCGAGGGTTTCAGGCGCCGGGGGCCGATCCAGAATGGCGGTCTCGGCGGTCCAGTGGTACCTGGCCATCTCGGCCTGGTCACGCCGCCGCTGATACTCCGCCCCCGTCCCCTCCCATGCCCTGTTGCCGGTCAAATGATCGTGTAGAGCGTCCGCCAGAAAGACCGAATCGCGCAGTGCGTTAGAGATGCCCTGAGCCGTGATCGGGTCCTTGTGGCACCCAGCATCTCCTACCAGAGCCCAGCCAACGCCGGCGGGCACACGGAAGAACGCGTCGAGATCCGGGGTGCCGCGAAAGCGCTCGACCCGCTTGCCGGCCCGAAGTCGCTTGGCCAAGTCGGGCACACCGTTCGCCGCGTCCCAGAACGAGCCTTCCACATCCCGCCGGATTGATTCGAAATCGCTCCTGGGAGCCTGCAGGCCCACCATGGTCTGTCCGTCGTTGGTTGGAAAAACGGCGACCGTGCGCCGGTCGAGCACGTATAAGTGGCCCTCGTGACGATCGAAGTCGACATCCTCCCAGTAGGAGTAGAAGATGCCCGTACGGGCAGGGATGGCTTCGTACGAGCCGGCGCCGACCGCACGCGCAACGTGAGAGCGCTTCCCGTCCGCTCCCACGACCACCCTCGCCCGCTCGATAAGCTCCCGGCCTTCGACGGACCGAGCCCGGATCCCTCTCACGCCGGAATCATCTGCAAGGACATCAAGGAAGGTGAAGTGCTCCCTAACCTCCACGCCGGATTGACGAGCGGCGTCGACCAGGACGGCGTCGAGCTTCGTGCGCCGGACACAGAGCGTGTCGGTGACCATCTCCGCCGGCACTGGACTACCCGTAAGGGTAAAAGGCCCGGCGTGAAGCTTGAAGCCCCTGATCGGCGGCGCACCGGTCGCGGCGACGGCGTCAAGCAATCCGAGGTCCGACAACACCTTCAGGCCCGACAGTTGGATGACGTGAGTCGACAAGGTGTCGGAGGGAAACCGGTTTCGGTCGATGAGGAGAACCTTGTGGCCTCGCCGCGCCAGTTGCATCGCGGTTGCGGCGCCGCCAATTCGGGCGCCCACTACGATCACGTCCCAGCTGCCGGCAACCGAATTGGGAGCTTTCCACGGCCCTTGGCTCTCGGATCGCTTGCTCATGTGAGCTCCTTTCTCGCCATGCGAACCCCTTGAGGGTTCTGTGGAGTTCAAGCTAGGGATTCGTCGGACGACAAGCTTGGAGAGCAGGTGGAGAATTCCTGGAGAGTTCCTGCCCTTTCCGGAGGCCGAGGTTGATTAAGATTCCTTGGCTACCGCGACCCGGGTCTTTTTGGGATGGTCTACACCTTCGAGGATTTCGAGCTCGACATTGAGCTTTACGAGCTGAGGCGAAACGGCGAGCGCATTCCCGTCGAACCTCAGGTCTTCGACGTGATTACGTACCTGCTTCGGCACCGGGATCGGGTCGTATCCAAGCAGGAGCTGTTCGAGAACATCTGGGAGACCAGGTTCGTAACCGAGTCGGCGCTTACCTCACGCATCAAGGCTGCACGCCGTGCTCTGGACGACGGCGGGCGTGAGCAGAGATTGATCGGGACGGTCCACGGGCGTGGATACCGTTTCCTCGGAAGAGTAGAGGAGCGCGACTCAAGTCCTCCATCGGACCGCCGAAGGAAGGTGACGGATCACACCGGTGGAGCCGGAATGCTCGTTGGACGGGAGCGTGAGCTGCGGCGTCTGAACCAGCTGCTGGCTGATGCTCTCAGGGGATCCCGGCGGACGGTCGTGTTAACCGGCGAAGCCGGCATCGGTAAGACGACCACGATCGAGGCATTTCTTCACCAGGCGCACGAGGGTCAGGACGTGCTGGTCACCAGCGGGCAATGCCTGGAGCATCACGGACCCACCGAACCTTACATGCCCATCTTCGACGCTCTCGACCGGCTCTTTCGAAGCAACCCCGAGCTGAATTTGGTGAAGACGCTGGCTCTCTGCGGCCCCAGCTGGCTGATGGAGATGCCGTGGCTGGTCGACGACGACGAGCTTGCGACCATTGCGCACCGCACTGTGGGCAACACGCGGTTGCGAATGCTGCGAGAGGTGGTGGAAACATTCGTCGCGATCTCCGAGATTCGCCCCCTCGTACTCGTCATCGAGGATCTCCAGTGGAGTGACCCATCGACGCTCGACGCGCTGAACGCCCTGGCCCGAAGCCCCATCGCCGCCCATCTGCTGATTCTTTGCTCATGCCGGACTTCGGAAGTCGGCGACCCCGGACATCCGGCCACATCGCTGTTACATGGGCTCCAACTTCACGGCTTATGCGAAGAGCTGGCCCTGGCGCCGCTGACAGAGGCGGAGGTGGATGAGTATGTCCATAAGCGACTGCCGGGGATAACCCTCTCCGAAGGATCGGTACCACTGCTTCACGCCCGCTCCGACGGCAACCCTCTGTTCGTGCAGATCCTAGTGAATGACTTCAAGGCCGAGGGTGAATCCAGACAAAGCGACGTTTTAACTCAGGCTGGGGCTCAGATTCCGACGAGGGTGCCGGCGACGCTCCGGCGCATGATCGAACAGCGCGTCGTCACGATGAGCAAGCGCAAGCAGGAGGTCCTTCAGACGGCGGCGGTCGCAGGTATCGAAGCCAGTCCCACCCTCATTGCCCGCTTGATGGACGCACCCGAGGAGGAGATCGAGGAAGTCTGCTCGCAACTTGCACGAACGGACCAGTTTCTCAGGCCCGATGAGCCGCTCGATCGTAGTTCCACATCGGCGAAGTTTGTCTTTGCCCATGGCCTTTATCAGGAGGTTGTCTACGAAGCCATGCCTTCAGCCCGGCGAGCGCGCTTGCATGGCGCCGTCGGCCGCGCCCTTGAAGCTTCCTACGGAAGCAGGGTTGCTGAGCGCGCGGGTGAGGTCGCCTTCCACTTCGGCCGTGCCGGTGAGGCACTGCCGACAGTCAAGTATCTGCAGATAGCGGCCGGGCAAGCCCTCAGGCGCTACGCCTATCGAGAAGCCGTAGACCAGTTGACGAGCGCCATGCAACTCATCGAAGGACTTGAGGCCGGACAGCGCATCGAGCTCGAGATTGCGGTTTGCAACATGCTTGCCTTGGCCCTCGTAATGGTTGAGGGCTGGTCACATCCCGAGATCGAGCTCTTGCTGAAAAGAGCCTTGGTGCTTTCGGAGTCACTGGGTGATCCGGACCGTCAGTCTCTACTTCTTTATCACCTGGCTGCGGTCTACGAGAACCTCGGGCAGCACGAAAAGTCGAAGGAGGTGCTTGAACGCCGCCTATTGCTGCACCCGGAATTCACGGACTCGACCTCGCTGCTGGAATCCCATGAGCTACTTGCCTGCTCGCTGTTCCACAAAGGGGAGTTTGCTGAGTCTCTCGACCATGCCGACAGGGGGTCGCGCCTCTACGACCCGGAACGTCATCTAGCTCTGCTCGCCGCCACAGTGGGAGAGAATCTGGGCGTCTCGTGCCACAGCTGGGCAGCCCTGGACTTGTGGTATCTGGGATTTCCGGGACGGGCGAAGCAGCGAATGGCAGCCGCACTCGAAATGGCCAAGGATCCCGAACATGCATACTGCCTGGCACAGGCGGAGGAACGGGCGGCGATCTTGTATCAACTCCTCGGCGAGCCCAAACGGGTCCTCTCAAGTTCCACTGCGGCTATTGATCTCGCAAGACAGCAAGGTCACGAGCTCTGTGTCGTTACTGGTCACATTCTTCGGGGTTGGGCCCGGTCGGTACTTGGCGAGGTGAGCGACGGAGAGGAGGAGCTCGGGGCGGGGCTTGCATCGTACAAAGCTTCGGGTACCCGTATCGGTCTTCCTTATTACTTGGGGCTGGTAGCCGACGCCTCGCTCCTCGCCGACCGCGTGACTGATGCCCTGGCCGCGGTCGGCGAGGCTTTGAGCATCGTCGGAGGTCGTGGCTACAGCCATGAGGCAGAGCTGCACCGGCTTCGCGGATTGGCGTTGGCGAGGCTAGGCCAGAAGGACGGAGCCATTTCCAGCCTGCGCCGTGCCGTTGAGGTCGCTCGCGGCCAGAATGCGCTCTCCCTCGAGCTTAGGGCCCTCGAAACCCTTGCCGAAAACGCCGCAGATCCGGAAGAGGCGACTGCAGCTCGCCGCGCGCTGTCTTTGCTGAAGGCTCGCCAGATGAAAGATGAGACCGCCTTGCAAAGCAAATGGTCACGGGACCAAAAGAGGTGAGAACAAACATCGCACACCGATTCGACGCGAAAAACTCATAGTCGATTGGTCCTGGTTCAAATCCGGGCCCACAGGGCTCTACAAGCAAATTTGGATTGGGTTTTAGGCCGCAGCGACCTTCTCTGCTGGCCCTCTAGAGGTCGTTGTGCGCCCTCTGCGCCAATGCCAGCGCCCCGCGTGGACCGGCCATTTCGCCGAGCTTTGCCGTCTTGAGAAAGTCCCGCCGGGTAAAGTGGTCGATTCCCGGGTAGTTGCCCAGGCTTCTCTTCAGCACGTTACGCATCCGCGGGAGAAGTCCGGGGGTCAACCCGACCCCTCCACCAATGACGATCCTTTCAGGAGCAAACGAAAGAATGATCGTACGTAGTCCGAGTGCCAGGTAGGCGGCCTCCAAAGCCATCGCCTTTTCCCGCACAGTGCCGCTCAACTCCTCGGCGCGCCTGCCCCAGCGACCGGCCATGGCGGGACCGCTTGCCATGCCTTCCAGGCAGTCGCCGTGAAAGGGGCACGCCCCGGGGAAGCTGTCGCCCGCTTGACGGGGAATCGCCATGTGCCCGATCTCGGGGTGCACCAAGCCCCGAAAAGGCTCACCCTTCGATATGACCCCCACACCAATGCCCGTACCAATCGTCATGTAGACGAACGGATCCGCCCCCTCCGCCGCCCCGATGAGCCCCTCGGCCACAGCCGCCCCCTCCACATCCGTGGCGACGGCGATGGGAAGTTGGAATGCCCTTTGCACGGGGTCGACGATGCTCGCACGTGACCAATGTGGCTTGGGAGTCCTGAGCATTCTTCCGTAGTTGGCAGCGGACGGCCGGAGTTCGATGGGGCCGAAGGCAGCTATACCGATGGCTTGCATCCGTCCATGCTCTTCTTCGAACCCCCTCAGGCGACCCGCAGCCCACTTCATCGTCTGGTCCGGAGTCGATGTGGGGGTTCGGTCCGAGCCGATTATCTCGTCGGCTGAATGGCCGACGACGCAGATGACCTTCGTTCCCCCCAGCTCTATGCCGCCGTATAGGGGCCGGGAGGAATTAGTTGCCGCCAGTTCGAGCGCCGGTCAGGAGCGGGCCGCCGACCGGGTGTTCAGCTGGTCGAATCCCACGGCCACCAGGATCAGCGCTCCAATGGCGATCTGAAGGTAGAACGCCTGAATGTTGAGTAGGTTCCCACCGTTGGTAAGGACGCCCATGATCAATGCCCCGGCGGCCGCTCCGAGTGCGCTGCCCTTGGCGCCGAAGAGGCTGGCGCCACCGATGACGCAAGCTGCGATGGCCTGCAGTTCGAAACCGCTGCCAGCGGTTGGGATGCCGGCGCCAAGGCGAGAAGCCAGCAGGACGCCCCCCACGCCGGCCAGAAGGCTGGAGATTGCGTAAACGGATACCAGGATCATGCGCACCGGGACACCCGCCAGGCGAGCCGACTCCGGATTGGATCCTACGGCGTAGATGTACCTGCCGAACACCGTCCGGGTAAGCACGACGTGGATTGCCACGGTGACCGCCGCCGCCAACAACAGTAGGTTGGGTATTCCGAGGATCGTGCCATTGGCGATCTCCTGGAACCCCTCCGGAAGAGGCTGGATGGTATTGGCATTGGTGATGACGAGCACTGCACCTCGGGCGATGCCGAGCATGCCCAGGGTAGCGATGAACGGCGGAAGCTTCGCGTGGGTGACCAAAAGGCCATTCACCATCCCCAAGATGCCACCAAGCACAACGCCGACGACGATCGACACCGTGATCGGCCAGCCGTTGACCAGCAGTTGGGCAGTGACGGCACCGGAGAGGCCCAGGACCGATCCCACCGACAGGTCGATACCGGCAGTTAAGATCACCAGGAGCTGGCCGACTGCAAGGATGCCGAAGATCGCCACCTGACGGGCGAGGTTGGAGAGGTTGTTCCCGGTCAGGAACTCGCTGCTGGCCAGCGTCAAGGCTCCGACCGCCACGAGCAGAACCATGAGCCCGCCGCTCTCGCGCCCTGCGACATCGCCGAGCGTGAGAACCCGGTGAGCCGGTGTGGTGGTCGCAGGAGCCTGTGATGCCCCATTGCCGGCGAGGGGTTTCGACGGCTCCTGCTCGGCCGGGGCTCCCGACCTGATCGTGGTGGTGGGAGTTTCTTCGCGCCACATCAGTTTCACTTACGCAACCTCCTGTGCTCCGGTGTGGCCACTCGCTAGGCGCAGAACGTCCTCCTCGGATGCTGCCCGCCCGAGCTCTCCCGCCACGGCGCCGTCTCTCAGGACAAGCACCCGATCGGCCAAACCTAAGAGCTCCGGCAGATAGGAAGAGACGACGATGATCCCCAACCCCTCGCCCGCCAGGTCGCCTATGACCTTGTAAATCTCGCCCTTGGCGCCGACGTCAATGCCTTTTGTTGGTTCGTCGAACACCAGGATCTTTGGTTTGGTGAGCAGCCACCGGGCCAGCAGAACCTTTTGTTGATTGCCACCGGAGAGAGTGGACACCGGCTGTTCGTAGGAACCGGCGCGAAGGCGCAGACTGTCCAGCAGCTTGTCGGCCTCGTCGACCTGCTCCTTGGGTGGCAGCAGCCCCATGCGGGACCCTCGGCGCAGACTGGCGATGGTGACGTTTTCGCGAATCGATAGCTCAGGGAGGATTCCCAGCACTTTCCGGTCCTCGGTAAGCAGCCCGATGCCGGCGCTCATCATCGTCCTCGGCCCTCGGGGATAGACCTTGTTTCCGGCCACCTCGATTTCGCCATCTGCGATGGACTCCGCCCCGAAGATCGCGAGCAACAGCTCGCTCCGGCCGGATCCCAGTAAGCCACCGATTCCGAGAATCTCTCCCGCATATAGCTCGAAGCTGATCGCGGGGCCTTCCGGTGCGCGGCGCAGGTTGGTAACCTTCAAAATCGGCGTCATGGACGAGGATCGCGTGGATGCCGGGTAGAGGGCACTGACCTCCCGGCCGACCATGGCGGTGATGAGCTTGTTCTCGTCGTAATCGCTCATGGGACCCGACTGCGAAACTGCTCCGTCACGCAGCACCGTCACCCAGTCGCCGATGGCGAACATCTCCTCTAGACGGTGAGTGATGTAGATGATTCCCACCCCCTGATCCCGTAGACGCCTGATGTGACCGAAAAGACGGGTTGCCTCCTCCTCGGTGAGAGCGGTGGTGGGCTCATCGAACACGATCACCTTCACCGTCTCCGCAGTGAGCACCTTGGCGATCTCTACCAGCTGCTGGGTGGCGGCCGGTAGCCGCTCTACGACTGTTCCAGGATCCAGCTCGGAGAGGCCTACCGCTTCGAGTGCTTTGCGCCCGCGGCGAGCGAGTTCGACCTTCTTCACCAGCCCACCGGTCGAGGGGAGCCGGCCCATGAACAGGTTCTCCTCGACCGAGAGGTGAGGCAGCAGGCTGAGCTCCTGGTACACGGCTTGCACACCCGCGGCTCGAAGAGCGGCTGGAGTGGGGGAAGTGACCTCCCGCCCTTCGATCCGGTAGGTGCCCGAATCCCGGGTGATGGCTCCGGTCAAGACCTTGATGAGGGTCGACTTTCCGGCGCCGTTCTCACCGGCCAGGCAGTGAACCTGCCCGGGATAAAGCTCCAGCGAGACGTTGGTGAGAGCCTGCACCGGCCCAAAAGCCTTGGAGACGTTCTTCAGCTCCAAGACCGGCCGACGGTTGCTGGAAGGCGCGTCGTTCACGCCTCGGCCCGGGCGGTGGGAGGCTCCAGTAGCGCTTTCACCTCCGGCTCCTGCATGTTTTCTTTCGTAGCGACCACCGCTCCGGGATCGATCTCCCGGGGCGGAATGCGGTCCACGGTGGCCATCGCGGCGGCCAAGACGCCCTGATAACCGAAGAAGTAGGGATTCTGGACGACCAATGCGTCGATGGTACCGGCGGCGAGGGCAGCGTTTTCTTGAGGATCGGAGTCGAACGCCACCACCGGGACGCGATCGGTGGCGTTGTTATCCTGAATCGCCCGGGCGGCGCCGATTCCGGAGGTGTTGTTCGATGCAAAGATTCCCAGCAAGTTAGGGTTGGCGGTCAGCGCATCGTTGGCCTGGGCCGCTGCAGTGTTGATGTCGTTGTTGTTGTATCGCTGGAGCGAAGCGTCGACGTTGGGGCACTCGCGCGCTAGCCCCTGGCGGAATCCGGCCTCCCGATCTACGAGCGACTGGATTCCCGCCACCGAAGATTCGACTAGCAGTGCACCATTTGTCCGGTTCAAGCCCTTCAGGAATTCGCACATCCGCTGGCCGGCCTGAACTCCCGCCTTGACGTTGTCGGTTCCGATGAAGCCCTCAGAGGCTGTGGTCACCCGGGTATCAACCGTGATGACCTTGATTCCCGCTGCCCGGGCCCGGTCGATGGCTGAGTTGAGCGCCGATGAGGAATTTGAGGCGATGACGATGCCATCTGCTCCTCGGGATATCGAGTTCTCCATCAACTGGACCTGCTCGTCGATGTTGGTCTCCGATGTGGGACCGAAGGTGGAGACCTCGACTCCGAAGTCGCTGCCTGCTTGCTCGGCCCCGGCCAGCATGACTTGCCAGAAGGAGGAGTCGCTGGCTTTGATGATCACGTCAATGCGCT
>DATADG010000285.1:0-27409 GCA_036258655.1 Gemmatimonadales bacterium
AGTGCTTCATCGCGTTCACATGCCTTGAAGAACGCGGAGACGACATCGTCCACGTATACCATGTGCCGGCGGCCATCGCCCGAACCAAACAGCGGAAATCGGCCTTGGCTGACACCCTTAAACAGCTTGAGGAGACGCTGATCCCGTGGTCCGTACACATCGGCCGGCCGGAGCACAGCGACCGGCAATCCACATTTCTCCGCAAATTCTCTGACTAGCTGCTCGGCTGAGACCTTGGTTCGTTCGTATATGTTCCCGGGCGCGAGCGGCGAGTCCTCCCGGGTAATACCCGGCGCGCGGTGGCCATAGATCCCGATAGTGCTGCAATACACGAAACGGTCCACCCGCTCCACGCTCGCTGCCTCGAGCAAGTGGCGGGTACCGTCCAGGTTGATGGACTCGAAAAACTCGTCGCTTTTGCCACCTTCCCGCATAGCCACGGCCAGATGGAAAATGTGCGTGGCGCCGCGGGCCGCCCGGCGGCAGAGATCGGAATCCGTGATGCTGCCTGACAGGATTTCGGCACCAAGCCCGGACAGGAGCTCGGCGTTGGCCTGCTCCTCGGGGCGTTCGGTCAGTCCCAGCACTACGACCTCGGCTCCCCGCCGAGCTGCTGCTTCCGCGAGATGCGAGCCAATGAAGCCAGTACCACCGGTAACCAGCAGTCTCACGCGAAGCGCTCCGCAAGAGCGCTGACGATCCGGCCGCTGGCCTTGCCGTCACCGTACGGATTCACCGCATTGGCCATGCGCTGGTACGCCGTCCTCGAGCTCAGCAATTCACTGGCTACCTGGACGATCCGCTCTCGGTCGGTCCCCACCAGGACGGCGGTGCCTGCCTCGACGCCTTCGGGACGTTCGGTGACCTCACGGAGCACCAGCACCGGCTTGCCGAGTGATGGGGCCTCCTCCTGCACCCCTCCGCTGTCGGTGAGCACCAGGTACGATCGATTCATCAGGTGCACGAACTCGAGGTAATCGACCGGCGCGATCAGATACATTCCTGGTAAGTCACAGAGCAGCCGCTCGACCGTCTGCTTGACTTCCGGATTGGGATGCACCGGAAGCACGAACTGGAGGTCGGGAAACCGCTGAGCGAGGTCCCGGATGGCGGCACAGGTAGCCTGTAGTGGCGCCCCGAAACTCTCGCGCCGGTGGGTCGTCACCAGGATCAGCCGCCGACGCGGGTCAAGACTAGCCAGCTGCGGTGCCCGAAAGGTGTAGTCCTCTCGTACGGTCTGCAGCAGAGCGTCGATGACGGTGTTGCCGGTGAGATGCACGTCGGACGCCGGGACTCCCTCTTTCAGCAGGGCGGCACGAGCCTGCTGGGTAGGCGCGAAATGAATCGAGGCAAGGCGACTGGTCATCACCCGGTTCATCTCTTCGGGGAACGGCTGGTATCGATCACCGGTTCGCAGCCCGGCCTCGACATGCCCCGAAGGGATCCGTTCCAGATATGCAGCAAAGGCGGCGGCGAAGGTGGTCATGGTATCGCCCTGCACCAGCAGGACGTCAGGTCTGATCTGCTGAAGCAGCGGAGGGAGCCGCTGGAGCACTCGCGCGGTGACGTCGGCAGGCGACTGGCCCGCCGTCATCAGATCCAGATCGTAGTCTGCCTGAAGGCCGAAGACACCGAGGACCTGGTCCAGCATGGCACGGTGCTGGGCCGAAACGCAGACGATGCTCTCGAATTGTTGGGGTGAGTTCCGGAGCGCGTGCACCACCGGCGCCATTTTGATCGCCTCCGGGCGAGTCCCGAAGACGCTGAGCACCCGGATCATCGCCCCGCCGCGACCGTCCGCAGCTGCTCGGCCATTGTCTGCAGCGTCACGAAGCGAAAGCCGCGCTCGACGACTACCGCAAAGACCCGTCGCAGCAATCGATCGCGCACACCCTCGTAACACGGGTGTCCATACAGTACCACTGACTCATGCTCGTCGAGATGCTGCTCCAGCTGTTTGAGCACTTCCGTCTCCGGCGTACCGCGAGCCCCGTGATATTCGAGAAAAGGAATCGTACGTGGTCCCGAGAGGGTTACCGGAATGGTCCAGTGGCTCACCGGACGCCCTGCCACAGTGGCCCGGCGAGGCTCACCACCGATGGCGTCGCCGTTGTAGCGGAATCCGAGTTGGTCGATGATGGCCATGACTCGTTCATCCGAGTAGAACCCTGGTGAGGTGAACCCGGCCGGTTTGCCGAAGTGGCGGACGAAGTGGCCGTAGGAGACTTCGATGTCTGCCTTGAGTGCTTCATCAGGCAGCTCGTGAAAGCGCCGGCTCCATACCACGTGGTCCATGCCGCCGTGGAGGCCGAGCTCATGCCCCTCTGCCTGGAGGGCCTGAAGCAGCGGAACGAACGAAAGCCCCACCGGCCGAGACAGGGCAGTTTCCAGCAGGAAGCGCGGCCAGCCGGTTTTCTTGATCAGGTGCACCGCATCCCGGTCGGCCAGCTTGGCCTTGGAACGCGCGGTGCCCTGGCCGATCCACTCCAGGAGATTGGTGGAGCGGCCCATGTTGACGAAGAAGGTATTGGGCACGCCGAAATCCCGGCACACGGCCCGGATCCGGGGGAGACCGTCGGTGGCGCACACACGATGGTCGACGTCCCATCGGAACGCAAACCGCCGCTCGGTCACTTGGTCATCCGGCTGGCGACTTCCCGGTAAATCTCCTCGAACTGCTCCGCAGAGCGATCCCAGTCGAACAGCCTGAGGGCACGTTCCCGACCGGCCTGTCCCATGCGCTTGCGGCGCTGAGGGTCGGCAAGCAGTGAGCCGATGGCCTGGGCCAGTGCCTTGGAGTCGCCCCGTGGCACGACCAGTCCCGTTACGCCGTGTTCTACCACTTCGGGCAGACCGCCGGCATCGCTGGCGACGACGGCGACCTCACAGCCCATAGCTTCGGCGGCGGGAATGCCGAAGCCCTCTTCCAGTGAGGGGATCACCGATACCGCCGCCGCCCGATAGTACGGGGGCAGGTCGGCGTTCGGCACCCAGCCCAGGAAGGTGACGTCGTCCGCGATACCGAGCTGCCGTGCAAGACGGGTCAGCTCTGGCCGCTCGAACCCATCCCCGGCAAGCACGATCTTGAGGTCGGGGAATTGCGGTTTCAACTCGGCGCCGGCTTCCAGGAGAAAACGAATGCCATTCCGTGGAAATAGCTGCCGGCAGGCAAAGATCATGTGGGGCCCGAATCGAAGATCGCCACGGTTCCCGTTGTCACCCGGACTGAAGCGGCGAAGATCGGTGCCGTTGAAGACCAGACGAATGTGCTCGGGAGGCGCTCCCGCGCGCAGCGCGTGCTGTCGGCAATCTTCCGTGATAGCGGTGAGTGCACCAGCGTGCCGAAGAGTCCACCGCAGGGCAGGACGAACGTACCAGCGAGTAGGAAAATCGTATCCCTGTTCCGGATTCACGTACACATCGCCGCCATGCATGGTGATGACGCTGGGTACCTGAAGCTTCCGGGCCGCGATAACGGCTGCGGGGCCGGTGGGAATGGCCCAGTGGGCATGGATCACATCCGCACCATGCTCGTTGGCCTCCGCCAAGATGGCGCGATGCTGCGCCTCCATGTAGTGAGCCATCACCGCGACCCGGGCAAACTTGCCGAGCCAGCTTACCCGGCTTTGAGCGACTCGACCATAGGTGAGATCGGGCGGCAGCTCGAGCGGAAACCGCACGATCCGCACACCATCGAAGGTATCGGTGCGAGGAAGCGAACGGTGGCCGGGCGTCACCACGGTCACTGAATGACCACGGCGGACCAGGTGCCGGTTTATATCGTGAACGTAGGTTGCCTGGGTGTCACTGGCGTGCTGCGGGTACCAGTAGGTGGGACAGATAATGCGCAACGGAGTTCCCTGCCCCCCGATTGTCCGAGGGGGCCCTTGCGGTCCTGCCACCACTAATCCCCCTGCGGTCATAACGTCATCATCTCAGAAGCAACACACCGGGCAAAGAGGCTGTATGAGAAGGACGTAAAGTTCAACATTTGTGCCACTTGCATGATGTCCCACAGATGAAGTTAGCGCCCCAGACGGTGCATCTGACGAATCGCCGCAACAACCATCTGCTGCCCTGACGCCGCGGCAACCCCGTGCCCAGCACCGCAGTTCAGGCTCGCAGTAGCGCCCGGACCTTTTGGGTCAGCTCCTCCTGCGTGAATGGCTTGGCCAGGAAGGGGGCGCCCGGCTCGAGCAGACCCCCCTGGAATACCTCTGTGGCAAAGCCCGACATGTACAGGATCGGCTTCCCCGGCCAGCGCTGTTCCACTTGGCGTCCCAGCTCTCGACCGCTCATCCCTGGCATCTTGATGTCGGTCAGAACCAGGTGAATACCCCCGGCATGTTGCTCAATGGTGGCAATTGCCTCCCGTCCGTGGGTTGCCTCCATTGCTTGGTAACCGGTCCAGGTAAGCATGCGGCAGGCCAACCGCCGAACTGCCTCCTCATCATCCACGACCAGGATTGTATAGCCACCTGGCGGACGTTCGGCCGGCCCGGCCCGGGGGTGGGCCACGCCTCGCGGCACACTCATGGGGCCGAAACTACCCCGCGATGACTCGCGCTCGCAAGCTCCGAGCGTAAGGAGCAGGAGCTTACAATGCAGAGCACGATTGCCAGACGCGGTGCTCCGCCCTTAGGTTGTACCGGCAGGAGCTCTTTGAGGGGCGCCGTGTCACCGCGAACGTAAGGAACGTATGTCATCCTGTGGAGAGCTCCTCGATCGTCTCGGGCCGGAGCAGCATGTCGTCCAGCTGTACGGCTCCGATGACCGGCTGATCACGCAGAATGTTAGTCGCTTCCTGTCCGAGGGTCTCAAACGCGGCGACGGCATTCTCATCATCGCCACCCCGGAGCACCGTACCACCCTGACTCGAGCGCTCCGGGGAGAAGCCGGGTACTCCAGGGCGGTCCTGGAAGGCCGTCTGGTGTTCCTTGATGCAGCCGCCACACTCGCACGGTTCATGGTGGGGCGCTCTCCCGACCCTGAGCTGTTCCGCAGCATCATTGGTGACGCAGTGAGCCGGGTCCGATCAAGGGCCGTGCATACGGGTGTGCGAGCCTACGGAGAAATGGTTGGCTTGTTGTGGCAAACCGGCGAGCACAGCGCTGCAGCCCAGCTGGAGGGGTTGTGGAACGAGCTGTTGAATCAGAGCGACGTCTGCCTGTTTTGCGCCTACCCGATCGATGTCTTCGGTCCCGACTTCGAGCCCGGCAAACTCGATGCACTTCTGTGCTCGCATACTCACCTGCTGCCGATTGACGACACGCTCGAGCAAGCGCTGCATCGCGCCATGAACGAGGTGTTGGAACCGCGAGTGGATGCTCCCAGCGACTTGATGCAGGGCAACCGCAGTCCGTCATGGGGAGCCGTTCCGAGAGCCGAAGCACTCGTGCTGTGGCTGCGCGAGAATCTCCCCGAAGCCGCGGAGCAGATCCTTGCGCGCGCCCGGGAGCACTACCAGAAATCCCGGCCCTAGCACCGGAGTCAGTGATGATTGCCGGCGGTGGACACTCCGCAGACCTTGCCTAACCTGAATCAGCCCGCGAAGTTCCTGCCCGTTGGAGCGGTGGCCGAGTGGCTGAAGGCACCGGTTTGCTAAACCGGCATAGGGGATAAACCCCTATCGAGGGTTCGAATCCCTCCCGCTCCGTCTCAACTACCAGCGTGAACCGTAACAGTGAGCAGTGAACAGGGGCGCTCCCGAGCCTGTTGACTGGTTACTGTTCACCGTTCACGCTTTTCCTAAGGTAACCATGACCCCGCCCCGCGTCCGTTTCGCCCCATCTCCGACCGGCTATCTCCACGTTGGTGGCGCGCGCACGGCGCTGTTCAACTGGTTGTACGCCCGCCATACGGGTGGTACTCACGTGCTCCGGATCGAGGACACCGACCGGGAGCGCAGCAGCGAGGAGCACACCCGGATCATTCTTGACGGGCTCACCTGGCTCGGGATCACCTGGGACGAAGGCCCGTATTTCCAGGGCGAGTACGCCGGCCGCCATCAGGCCGACGCCGAGCGACTGCTGGTGGAAGGAAAAGCGTATCGCTGCTTCTGCACCAAGGAAGAGCTCGACGCGCAGCGTGCACGGGCGGAATCGGCCGGAGTCGGGTTTCGGTACAACCGTCGTTGCCTGAGTCTCGCGCCTAACGAGGTGGATGAGCGGCTCCGCGCCCGGCTTTCCTTTACCATCAGGTTCATGATGGGGGACGAGGAGATTGCATGGGATGATGCGGTCCATGGCCGGATCAGCTTTCAGGGACGCGACCTCGACGATTTCGTCATCCTCCGCAGCGACAACAGCGCCATCTACAATCTGGCAGTGGTGTCGGACGACATCGCCATGCGAATCAGCCATGTCATCCGGGGCGACGATCACATCTCGAATACGCCGAAGCAGATTGCGCTTTACCGAGCCCTGGGGCGTGAGCCGCCAGTCTTCGCCCACGTGCCGATGATCCTGGGACCAGACGGGAAGAAACTTTCGAAACGTCACGGCGCCACAGCGGTGGGCGATTACCAGGACCAGGGGATTCTCCCCGCGGCCATGCGGAACTTTCTGGCGCTGCTCGGCTGGTCGCCTGGCGGCGATCGAGAGATTCTGGAAGAAGCCGAGATGATCCGGCTGTTCACGCTGGATGGGATTCAGAAGAAATCGGCTGTGTTCGATACTACCAAGCTGGAATGGATGAATGGACAGTATCTGTCCTTCACTTCGGCTGAGGAGCTTCTGGCGCCGGTGCGCCGGCAACTTCAGCGCCTGGGCGTTGACGACAGGGGCCGTGACCTGAGGCCGATCATCGAATCAGTAAAGGCTCGTTCGCGCACAATTATTCAGTTGGCAGAGCAGGTCAGCGTGAGACTCGACCCCCAGCGGGCAAAGCCGGATGATAAAGGTCAGGCCTTGATAAAAAAGATGGGGTCTCAGTTTGACCGCAGCCTCGAGCGTGCAAGTGCCGCACTCGAGTATATCCCACCGACAGAATGGAATCCTGACCAGATCCTCTCGACTTTGAAGGAAGTAGCTGAGACGAACAAGCTGAAACTGGGAGATCTCATGCAACCCGTCCGAGTAGCACTCACCGGCTCTACCGTATCTGAGCCTGTTAATGAGCTGCTGTATGTCGTCGGTCGGGAGAGCAGCATCAACACGCTGAGGAGCACTCCACAGCGTTGGAACTCGGGTACACACTCGAGGTGAGACAGGGCTGGCTGAGGCTTGCAACGCTGGTGGTTGTCGGAGTGGCGTGCGCCAAAGCACCGCCGCCACCCCAGCCTGAGCCGGTCCGTCGGGCAGAAGTCCCCGACACACTCGTGCTCCCTCCCTCACCCCTCATCGAGCCCACACCTGCTCCACCGGCACGGCTGTACGCCCCCGTCCGGCTTGCGTTCGTGGGCGACATCAATCTCGGCACCACGACGCTTCCCGGCGGAATTCCACCGGACAGCGGCCGTGGACTTCTCGATCAGGCACGGCCCAGTCTCGTGGGAGACCTGGTCGTGGGAAACTTCGAGGGGGTACTCGCCGATACCGGGACTTCCACCAAGTGCCTCGTCAGAGTACCGCGGCCGAAAGGCCGACGTGTGCGGCACGGTTCGCAGCAAGCGGATTCCTTCGTCACCCGGCGGAATTGCTACGCCTTCCGCACGCCCACGATGCTCGCCCCGAGATTGATCGAGGCCGGTTTTACTCACATGAACCTAGCCAACAACCACGCCAACGATCTGGGTCCAGCCGGACGCGCATCTACCGAGCGAATCCTGGATAGTCTCGGGATCCGCTGGTACGGTCCGGTGGGCCGGATCTCAATCGACACGGTTCGCCGGGGTGACAGTCTCACCACCGTGGGCCTGATCGGGTTCACGACGTATCCCTTCGCCTACAATCTCCTGGACATCGAGCGCAGCGCTGCGGTAGTGGACTCGGTACGGCCGCTGGTGGATGTTCTGGTCGTGACATTTCACGGAGGCGCGGAAGGGGCAAAGGCTCTCCATACCGGCGAGGCCGCCGAGTCCCTCGGCTCCGAGCCACGCGGCGATCTCAGACGATGGGCTCGAGCCGTGATCGACGCGGGCGCCGACGCGGTGATTGGCCACGGGCCGCACGTACTCCGGGGAATGGAGTTTTACAGGGGTCGGCTGATTGCCTACTCGCTAGGGAACTTTCTTACCTACAGGGGATTCAACCTGAGTGGCCCGCTGGGTATCACTGGAGTGCTCCAGCTCGAGCTGAGCGGTGACGGCAGGTATCGCCGAGCGCACCTGACTCCGATGATTCAGCTGCCTGGCAGGGGGCCGGCGCCTGATCCAGAGCGCACCGCGCTCCAGCTGGTCCGCCAACTCTCTTTCGAAGATTTCCGCTCGACCGGCGCTATCGTCAGCGGCACTGGAGAGGTCAGACCCCCACTCTCCCAGGCGGCGGGCACGACTCCCTGACCCTGTCGCGCGCGCTACCGACTTGCCCCATTGTTTCGCCCCACCTACTGATTCCAGATGAGCTCCGACGAACAGACATCCGCAGAGGACAATTCTGCTCCCGTTCCGACAGCAATTGCCGCCACGGCCGAACCGGTTCAACTCGACGTCGCGCTGATCCAGGACGAACGCGTGCCCGCTGAAATGGTGTGCATGGGAACCTTCCGTAACGGGCGTTTGGTAGCCCGTTCGGTGATGTCACCGGAAACCTGGGCTCACATTGAGCATCACGGCTATTTCGATGAGCCTCTCCAGGTCGTCCTCGTCGCACGGGTGGCACCCCCCGGCCTTCAGTGCCAGCTGTTTGCGATGGTTCCGCTCGCCGAGGGTGACGAGACCGATGAACCCAACGAGCCCTGGGCGGCGAGTGTGCCCGGCTCGTCCTACGACGCTGAGCTGTCGGGTGAGTCTACGGATGAGGAAGATGTCCAGATCGCACCGGTACCGTTAGGGAACATCGTCCGATACCAGCGCGACCGGGTACATCCGGACAGTCTTCCATTGGAGACAGCCGATGTGCTCAAGAAGATTATCGAAGGTGACGCATCGGAGGTGGTTGACCGGGCGCTGGCCGATCTGCTCGGACTGGATGGTGGGAGCGAAGAGCGTGAAAAGTAAACACTTTACCTTCACGGCGTTGCCGGCTCCTTTGGTGGCGGCGCCGTGCGCTGATTGCGCTCGAATTCTCGTTCCCGCTCCTTTCGTTCCCGCATCTCGCGAATAATCGTCTTGAACTCCTCCATCGTTTGCGCCCGCTGGGCCGCATACTGGAGGTCCGCTCGAATATTCATCAGATGATTGTATGCCCGGTTCTGGTCGATATTGCCGGCGGGAATCGGCAGCAGGGCGAGGACCGCGGCCGGGATCTTCAAACCGGCGATGTAGATGTTCTTGGAGTCCAGGCCAAACTTCCTGCCCGCGATCTCAGTGGTCCAGCTCGGCAGGCCCTGATTTCGGCTGGCAGGGTCGTTGGCGATCGAGTCCAGATACGCCTGGACGATGGAGGTGACCGCGCTGTCGACCAGCTCGGCCCGGGTTCTCGTGAGGCGCTGGGCCAGCTCTCGCGGAGGTAATGGCAGAGGGCGTACCCACAACCTGCCTTGTGCCAGTCCGGGACCGATGCGACTTGGCGATTGCCGAGACGGTGCCCGGGGCGCACTGCCGGTGTCGACGGCCGCCCGGTCAGGTCGAGGCTCGGGCAACGCGGCGACCCGTCGTGGCGGCTCCGGCAACTCGGCCCGCGGCGGCCGGCGGCCAGGAGTTCCCCGACTGCCCTCAGCGAGCTGGCGCCCAGGTCTGCCCGCGGCTGCTTCCGGAATCCGGTACTGCATCGTGACCTGCTCCGGTCCATCAGAAGGAGGAGACAGCACGATGAACTGGGGAGGAAGCCGGGGCAGAGTGGGAGGACGGCCACCCACCCACCCAAATAGCAGCAGGCTGTGAACCAACACGCTGGCAACAATAGCGCGCCAGGGCCAGCGCCTGCGGCGGGGTAGCTGCAAGTCAGGCGGTGGTCGCAACCGGACCTCTCCGAAGTTGCTCGAGCACGTTACCCAGCCGTTCCGCGCCGGCACGGAGCCGATCTGCTCCTACGGTGAGGGCTATGCGGAAGAAGCCCTCGCCGGCCGGACCGAATGCGCTGCCGGGCAGTACCACCACACCAGCATGCTCCAGCGCGTGCTTTGCGAACGGTGCCGAGGGCATCCCTGATGGCAGCGGGATCCACAGATACATTGCAGCCTTGGGTGCATCCACCTGGAAGCCATGATCCCGAAGCGCGGCAACGGCGTCATCACGACGCCGTTGGAGCTCGCTCCGAATGGGCGCCACCAGCTCCTCACTGCGATCCAGCGCAGAGACGCCTGCTTTCTGGACAGCCAGAAATGGTCCGGTGTCCACGTAGGATTTGACCCGCGTCAGGGCGCCAATCAATTCGGCGCGACCGGCCGCAAACCCCAGCCGCCAGCCGGTCATGGAGTAGCTCTTGGAGAGTGAGAAGAATTCCAGCGCAATTTCCTCGGCGCCCGCTGTATCGAAGATGCTCGGTGCACGATAGCCGTCGAACGTAAGCTCGCAGTAAGCGTTGTCGTACGCCAGGACGATACCGTGCGTGCGACAGAGCGCCACGAGTCGGTCGAGGTAGGCAGACGTGGCTACCGCAGCAGTCGGATTGTTGGGATAGTTCGCGAAGGCGATCTTGGCCCTCCGCAGGATGGCGCCGGGGACCTCATCCAGCTCCAGGAGGAAGTTGTTCTCGGCCTTAAGCGGCGCTACGTAGGGCTCCGCACCGGAAAGCAGGGCTCCTCCGAGATACGCCTGATAGCCCGGCTCGGGGACGATGGCCACATCGCCGGGATTGATCAGTGCGAGCGGCAGATGAGAAAGGCCTTCCTTGGAGCCAATCAACGGCAGGATTTCGGTGACCGGGTCGAATTGGTGTCCGAACCGCCGCTCGATCCAGCGCGCCGCGGCCTGGCGAAACTCGAGCAGCCCCTGCTGAAATCCGTATTTGCTGAGCGCTGGATTCCTGAGAGCATCCGTCATGGCCTCGACGGCGACGAGGGGTGGCGGCGTATCGTTATCGCCTGCCCCGAGGTCGATCACATCGACACCGGATTCCACCAGCCGTCGCTTGATCGTGGGAATTTCCGCCAGCGGATACCCGGGCAGCCGTTGCAAGCGATCGCTGAACCGGATCATGCGCCGTCGGTCCGAACCGGGTTGGACAGAGTGCCCACCCCCGAAATCTCCACCTCCACCGTATCGCCATCGTGCAACTGACCGGTTCCCGCGGGCGTTCCGGTCGCGATGAGGTCACCGGGTTCGAGGGTCATGATTCCGCTCAGGAATGAGATCAGCTCAGGAATGGGGAAGTGCATGTCGGTCGCCTTGGCACGCTGACGTTCCACGCCGTTGACCCTGCATCTCAACTCCAGCGTTCGCCAGTCCAAGCCCTTGGCGAGTCTGGGACCCACCGGACAGAAGGTGTCGAATCCCTTGGCTCGTGCCCACTGGCCGTCGACCTTCTGCAGATCGCGACAGGTCACGTCATTGACACAGACATACCCGCCGATTGCCCGTTCCGCAGCGGCCGAGTCGGCGTTTCGGAGCCTGCGGGCCATGACTACCCCGATCTCTCCTTCGAACTCAACTCGCTGTGACACCCCCGGCAACAGGATCGGCTCGCCCGGTCCGATCAGCGCCGTGGGAGGCTTGAAGAACAGGATCGGCACCTCCGGAACTTCGTTGCCCAGCTCTCGGGCGTGCGCGACGTAGTTGCGGCCGATGCCGATGATCTTTGAGGGCCGGATCGGCATCATACCGGAACACCGATCCCCTGCCGAGCAAAGAAATCCTCGCACTTGATGCGTACCTGCGACCAGCTACCCACAACCCGGTCAGCGCGCGGCAGCCCGCTCAGCAGCAGGTGTCCATACCGTTTGGTGACGACCCTGCTGTCCAGCAGCACCACAATGCCTGTATCCTGACGGCTGCGGATGAGCCTGCCGAAACCCTGCTTGAGCTTAAGGGCCGCATGGGGCAGGAGGTAATGCATGAAGCCGTCCATCCCCTCTTCGGCCAGTCTTTCAAGCCTCGCGGCGGTAATCGGCTCGGAC
This sequence comes from Gemmatimonadales bacterium, assembly GCA_036258655.1. Taxonomy (GTDB): domain Bacteria; phylum Gemmatimonadota; class Gemmatimonadetes; order Gemmatimonadales; family GWC2-71-9; genus CAVVWJ01. The sequence continues at coordinate 12,097 of DATADG010000285.1, forward strand.
GGCACCTTGAAAGGTAGCTTGTTCATGATGAGCGCACGCAGCGCTCGCCCAGGCACGTCCACGCCCTCCCAGAAGGAATCGGTGCCCAACAGGATGGCGTTTTCTGCCTCGCGGAACCGCCGGAGCAGCACGTCACGAGGCGATTCGCCCTGCACCAGAATCGGCCAGCGGTTACCCAGAGCGGCTCGGATCTCCAGGGCAGCGCGCCGGAGCGCCACGTGGCTGGTAAAAAGGACGAACATACCACCGTCGGAGGCGAAGGCGAGATCGGTGACCACTTGAACCACCGCTGCTCCATGGCCAGACTCGTCTCCCCGCGGCTCGGGGAGATCATTGGGAACTCCGAATACGCATTGCGAGGGGTAGTCGAATGGGGACGGAAAGACTTCCCGCACTCGTACTGGTGAGTCGTCTCCGTTCAATCCCAATCGCGACTCGAGAAAGTCGAACTGGCCGCCAGCCGCGAGCGTAGCACTGGTGAGCACAACTGTATCCAGCCTGTCGAACAGCAGGTCTCGGAGAAGCGGGGCAAGATCGAGCGGCACCACCGACAGGCTCACATGCTGTCCTCGTGGGCTTCGTTCCATCCAGCGCACAGTCGGCGGTCCACCTGCGGCCGGTCGCAGCGATCGATTGAGCCCGTCGGACATTGTATCCAGCCGACGGATCACGCCTCGAAGCTCCTGGAGAATCTGGCCGCGGCGCTCGGTCTGCTCGGTTTGGGACAGTCGGTCGGCAATGATCTCCACTGTCTCGCGGAGCGTCCGGAACGATCCCAGCGTGGCGTCGAGATCGAAGCCGAGCCCTTCACCCCAGATTGGGTCTGCAGCAAATCCGTCATCCAGGCGAAGCTGCCCGCCCGGGGCGGTTTCCAGCCGCTGCAGCAGGCGGAGGAACAACGCATCACTAGCCCGGCGTGCATCGGCAATGGCCGGTAGCAACCTGTGCTGCAGCAGGTCGAGGCTCGCTCGACTCAGCAGATCGTTCTCTCGTTGGAGCTCGTACAGAAGCGTTGGAGCAAGGCCACGCCCGTTCCGCTCGAACCGGCCCAGGAGACGCCGTACGGCCCGGCTCGTTACCTGGATACCCAGATGGTTTGCCGCCACGTCCTCTAAGTGGTGGGCCTCGTCTAGGATCAGCCGCTTGTAGGGCGGCAGCACTGCGGCCTCCTGCCAGTTGTCCGACGCTTGCCGTACCGACAGGTCAGCTGCCAGCAGGTGATGGTTCACGACGACGACATCGGCCTCCGCCGCACGACGCCGCGCCCGGAACAGGAAGCAGCGGTCGAAGTGGGAGCATTTAAGCCTGGTGCACAGGTCAGGTTCGGCGCTGACCTCGTCCCAGACCTCGGCCGTCGGGGTCACCGGAAGATCACTCAAGGTGCCATCGGCCGTGTGCCCGGCCCACTCGGAGATTCCCAGGAGCTCGTCCAGTTTCTCCTGCTCCAGCAAGGTGCGTTGGGACGAGACGGCCTGGTGCATTCGCGCGAGGCAGAGATAGTTCCGCCAGCCCTTGAGAAGGGCGAAGGTGGGCGAGTAATCCTCGTCCGCAAGCGCACGCCGCAGGAGCGGCAGATCCTTGCCGACCAGCTGTTCCTGAAGGTTGATGGTGTTGGTGCTCACGATGGTCCGTTCACCATTCGCGCGCGCCCAGGCCAAGGCGGGCACCAGATAGGCAAACGATTTCCCTACCCCGGTTCCGGCTTCGAGCAGCTGCACCCCGCCCTCATTGTATCCATCGGCGATATACGCAGCCATGTCGCGCTGACTGCGGCGGTCTTCGTAGCGGGCTAGCTGATTGGCAACTGGACCTGATTCCGCCAGCGTCGCAATGATGTCGAACGGATCGATGCCGACGACGGGCCGATCTCGGGGCACCTCCACCACAACGTACAGCTCGGTTGCCTCATTGTTGAGGATGGCGAAGCCAACGCCGCCATCGTGCAGGCGCGCGGCCACATTGAGGTCGGCAGGCGAAGGCTCGAGTACCCCGCTGGGATGGTTGTGCAACAGCATCTCACCTCGTGCCGCTCCACCGGGCAGGGCCAGCACCATCTCCACCGTGCCACGCGCCGCAACTCGCGCGGCCGTTATGACCCCGTCGCGATCGACTTCGGCGAAGAACGAGACTTCCCTGCCTCCAGCCGCGGCAATCTCCCCGGCAAGGTAGGACCGCACGCCGGGCGCAAGACGCTCGCTCACGTCTTCAGCTCTTTCTTCTTGGCAGCCGGAAAGAGCACGTTGTTGAGGATGAGACGATATCCCGGCGAGTGCGGGTGGAGTGACAGGTCGGTCGGCACGTCACCGATCTGATGCTGAGGGTCCTCAGGGTCATGACCGCCGAAGAAGGTCCAGGTGCCCTGGCCGTGTTCCCCGTGGATGTACTTCACCCAGGGAGCGCCCGCTTCCTCGGCCAGCACCGTCACGCTCGGCTTCAAGGTCTTTCGATTAAACGATGTCGTCAGACCATAAAAGTCGGGAATGACCTGCCGATGGTTCTGCACCAGCATGGTTGCGACCGGATCGATCTTGGCGCTGAAATTGAACAGCGTAAACGAGCCCAGAGGCTGACGTCGATCGGGCGAATTCACCTGGTGTCCATCGATGTTGGAGTACACGGCCGTGGTGGGACTCAGCTCCAGGTGAGCATTCTGAAATGCCAGAGCGCGATCCCATTTCATATGCCGGGTCGCGTCCGGATTCATCGGGGTGCCGTCGGCGTAGGCCGCCGCGATATCCACCCGATCGGCCGCGAGCGCAAGATCGAGGGTCTCGGTCGCTGTACACATCGCAAACAGAAATCCCCCGCGCTCCACGAAGCTCGCTATTGCCACTGCAACCGCCCGCTTCTCGGCCGGCACCGAGGGGAAGCCCTGTGCCTGGGCCATCGCCCGATTGCGCTCAACCATTTCCACCAGCCAGGGAGCGCCGGCGTAATTCAGGAAGAACTTGGAGTATTGCCCGGTAAAGTCCTCATGATGAAGGTGGAGCCAATCGTACGTCTTGAGTTTCTGCCCCAGGACCTCGCCATCCCAGACCTTCTGAAAATCGATGCCGGCATAATTGAGCGCCATAGTGACGGCGTCGTCCCAGGGCGGTGCGTTCGGCGGAGCATACACCGCGACCTTCGGGGGTTTCTCCAATGGCACGGCGTCCATGTTGCCACCACGAAGCACACCCCTGATCTCGACCAGTCCGTTGTCGTCGAGGGGTTCGACTGACACACCGGCAAGCGCCGCGTCGCGCTGGGTCGCGGCATCAGCCGGCAGCAGGAACGCGCCATTCCGGTAATTCAGGAACCACTCGGCACGGCCTCCCCGGGTCAGCGCACGATAGGTAACGCCGTAAGCCTTGAGGTGATTGCTCTGGGCATCATCCATCGGAACCAGAAGCCACGAGGCCGACCTGCCATCGATCCAATACCGGGGGCGAGCCAGCGTCGGGTGGAGAGCGGCCAGTGCCGTGGTGCGGGTGATGAATTCTCGTCTGTTCACGTCTGGGGAACGGCTCCGCGGGCCTCGTCGAGTCGGCGGCGTGCCTGGGGTACCAGCGCGCTCTGGGGATAGGTGAGGATCAGGTGCTCGAGGACCTCCACCGCATCCGTGGGTTTACCGCTTCTGATCAGCAGCTCAGCCAGTGCCAGTTCCGCCGCAGGCGCCGTGCTGGACGCCTCAGGAACCGCGGCAGCACGGAAAAGACGTTCCGCGTTCGCGAGATTGCCTGAAGCCGCATGGAGGCGACCTGCGAGTAAGCTGAGTTCCGCGCCGCCGTGTTGCGCCGGAAATTCCGAAGCGAGCTGCTCCAACGCGGCAGCAGACTGCGCCGTGTCCCCGCGCTCCAGCTGGAGCAAAGCCGTCCCCAGCGCAGGGTGCGTGTCCACTTCCAGTGGCTGCAGCAGCGCCAGGAGCGCGGTCCGTCTGGTTGCCTCGGTCCGATCCTGGGTATACGGCCCGGCGGCCTTGAAGCGTTCGACGGCTCCCTTTATGTCCCCCTGATACAGGCGAATCCGACCACTCAGGGCGAGTCCTTCAACACCGCTGTCCGCAGCCACCATTGCCGCGGCGCGCTGGAGCTGGCCGGCCCGCATCCACGCCACGACCAGGCGGCGGCGAAGGTCCTCATGCTGGTCAGCGGAGACAGTCGCGCGGAGCTGGTTCAAGCGCTTCTCCGCTTCCTCCAGTTTGCCTTCGTCGATCAGCACGCCAACCAGCGTCGCCGCAGCCTCTGACGAGGGAGTACCGGGACCTGCGGGCCGCTCGGTCAGCCCACCCAACATGCGGCGCGCCCCGCTCTGGTCACCCGCCGCGGCGTAGGCCCGGGCTGCTTCCAGCCGGATCCGCCCTGCCTGGATGTCGGGGGACCGCTCGGCCAGCGCCTCGAGCAGCCGTCCCTGGACCAACTTTCCCTGTGGCGTGGGGAGCGCACGCACCTGATCGAGCAGGCTGCGTAGTGCCGCAATCGACTGAATGCGATCGTTCGGCAACGCCGGCAGGAGCACTCGAAGTGCGCCGCCTGGATCGCCCCAGCGGGCTCGAAGCTCCGCCTCGAGCCGTCGAGCAGGTAAATCCGTCTGCTCGCCAAGAACACTCAGGACCTCGGGCCGAACCTGCACCGGGGCTTGCCCCAGAGTGGCGACCGCCGTGATCCGATAGCCGGGGAGGCGCCGGATCGCCAGCAGCCATTCGCGCACGGCACCCACGTAGTCACCATCAGCCAGCTCCAGCTGGGCCAGCTCGGCAGCGAGTACATCAGGTTGCTTCAGGCGGGCACGACCCTCGAGATAGGCGGCGCGAGCACCGGCCCGGTTCTGCTGCCCCAGTTCGGCAGCCCCCCATTCGCGATAAGGTGTCTCGTCCGTTGGCGCGACCCGCGCCCATTCTTCTGCGACATGGCGGACCGAATCAGGCTGGCCGGCGGCTGCCCAGGCCCGAAGGGCGATACCGTAGAACGCTGAGTTTGCGGGTGCGGCAGAGAGCGCGCGTCGAACCGCCGGCAGAATCTCACGACTGCGATTCAGGGGCACCAGCGAGCGCTCGAGACCAAGAAGCGCGCTGATGTCCGCAGGCCGTGTCCGCAGGATGTCTTGATATGCTATGACGGCTGCGGCATAATCGCCGCGCCGCTCGAGATCGAGCGCTCTGGTTATGCCGGGCTGTTGAGAATGGAGCGTTGCCGGCAGCAGCAGGCAAACAAACACCAGACGCATGACGGGAACGCTCATCTCGGTCTACCTCGAGGAAGGCTGCGCGACGCGGCGGAAGTAATCTACAACCAGCCGGCGTTCCTCCGGAGAGAGTTGCTGGAGCTCCTCCCAGGTAGGCACCCGGATGCCATCCTCGCTCCGCAGCCGCGCACGAAGGGCGGGTGGGAGACGGACGCTGTCTTCTGTCGCTGTCGTGCTCTGACGTTCCTTCTCTTCGTCTTCCTCGCGGCCCTGCAGGGTGCGACCAGCATCCAGCATCCGGCGGAAGAGTCGCTCCTGGCGCTCGACCAGCTGTTGATCCAGGCGACCGGCCTCCAGCCGGCGGGAAAGTTCCTTGGCCTCGTCCGCCATCTGTCCGGCACCTGAAATGCCGCCCTTCCCTTGCAGCTTTTCCAATTCCTGAGCCAGGGCCCGCTGCTTGGCAGCCAATTGACGAAGCTGTTCCTGGATGGCGCCCCGCCCCGCCATCGGGAGCAGTCCGGCTCCCTGCTTGCCCAATCCGCCCTGCTGCTGTGCCAGTTGAGCCAGACGCTCGAGCGCCTCGGCCAGTCCGGATCCGGACTGCGCACCGGCGACCTCGTCACGGGCACGCAGCAGTTGATGAGCCGTGGCGTTGAGCTCGTCGACTGCTGCTCCAGCCTGCTCTGCCGCCTGGCGGCTGTTCGGAGCGGCGGATGAAATTGCTTCCCGTGCCTGCCGCATTTGCAGCTGGGCTGCGCCCAGCGCCGCGGTGATCTGCGGGGAGACGAGCGCGTTTTTTCCTCCCGCCTGCTTCATCTGGTCCAGCAGCTTTTTGACACCCTCTTCGATGGCGGCCTGTTCCGACCGGATCGAACCAGCGGGCTCACCCTCACGCAGCTGCTCCTGAACTCGAAGTTGGCGATCGGCCAGCCGGCTGGTCTCTGCCAGCGCGCCGTCGATGGCGCCCAGCACTTCCTGCCGCCACTCCCGTTGGAGCTGCGCTCGCTGCTGCTGCAGCTGATCACCAATGGGCTCGAGAGACTTGGACGCTTCTTCACCCTGCTGCCTGGCCCGGAGTCGCTGGTCTTGCTGCGCAGATTTCGCGGCATTTTCCCTCTGACCGGCTGCGGCTCGCGCCTGATCTGCCGTGCGTTGAAGCTGATTCCGATGGTTACCTGGTGCGGTCTCCGCGGCGACCCGCTGCAGAGCCGAAGACAGCGAATCTGCTCTAGCGGCGAGCTGCTGCTCCACCTTGGCGGCTCGGTTTCGATCAGCGGATTCTGTTTGCTGATTCCATTCCCGTTGTTCCCGGGCCAGCTCCCGCGATTCCTGAGCCAGGCTCTGGAGGTCGCCTTCCAGTGCTGCCCGCCGGAACAGCTCGCGACTGCGCTCGAGCGCTTCCCGAAGCTGCTTCTGGGCCTCGGCAAGTTGCTCCAGGGCCTCCTTGGCACGTTCAGGATCCAGCTCCCGAAGCGCCTGCTGCAAGGCGGCCAGTTTTTCCCGCAACTCGGGAGAGAGTGCCCTTTCTAGCTGTTCCTGCACTTCCCTGAGCTGCCGCTGCCAGGAGGAGTCATTGAGACCCGCCGCTTCCGCGCTTCGTCGCAGCGCTTCCAACGAAGCTTTCAGCTTCTCAGCCTGTTGGGTCAGGGCTTCCTGCGAGGTTGCCACTCGCTCGGCTCGTCGAGCTTCCTCGAAGGTCAACGCCTGTTCCGCCCGCTCACCGCCGCGACCGTCAGCTGACCTCGGTCGCTCGCGAGCCAAGTCATCCGTTTGGCGCTCGATTCTGCGCGATGCGCTGAGCACCGTGTCCAGTTGGCTTCCTACCGATTCCATCGCCTGGCGCTGGGCGGACCGGACTTCACTCATCGTTGGGAGACGGAGGACGTACTCGCGGGATCGCCCGCGGTGTGCGCGTGGCGCGTTGTCCTTTGCGGCCGCGAAGTACCGTACCGTGTCCCCCGGCAGCAGCCCGCGCCGATTCAGGTCCAGCGTGTACGTGAGGATGGCCCGGTCGGGACGCTCCGGAGGGAGCGCAACGTTGTCACGTCGTGCTGAATCCACGAGGCCCAAACGGCTTATCCTACGACTCTCCACCACCACCTCGGTCACACTGTGATCATCGCGCACATCGATTACCAACGGGAGCTTGAGGCTGAGTGGAGCGAGTGTATCCACCCCGGGGACCGGAATGTCGACCGCTGGAGCGCTGTCAATGACGATGCGAACCGGCAGCCGGACGGTGTCACCGGTTATTGCGGCACCCGTCCGGGTGGTCAGGGAAAGCCGATATTCCCCGGATCGTGCTGGTGTGAAGGAACCCCGAAAACGGGTGCCGGAAACCGTCAGCGTGTCCTTCATGCGCTCACTCACCCAGGCTGCGCTGGCGAGGGGAGCTGTCACCTCACCACGGGTTTCCAGGCGGGTTCCGGCAGGCAGGATGAGAGTATCTCCTCCGGTGGGAACCGGCTCACTTTCCATTCCCAGATACGCCGGATATCTGGCGGTCACATCGAGTGAGCCGAGAAACACCGGGATACGAACGCGGACAATGAGGGTATCGGAGGTGCGGCTTCCGCTGGTCACGCGCGCAAACACATCGCTGGTGAGGGGTGGTGTTGATACTGTAGCATAGCCCAGTGTATCCAGGCGGACGCCGATTGGCTTCCAGCTCTCGCCGGGAGAGCGGAGCCACAGAGTGGCCGCTCTCCGACCAACGGCCTCGATATGCAGCTTTGCAGCTTGCCCGCGATCTACCAGCTCTTGTGCCGCTCGAAGCCGGACCGGCGCGATGGTGGCCTCCCAGGCTCGTCCTGGATGCCATAGGGCAGCGGCTGTACCGTCGATTGGGCCGGCCGTTGTGAATGCGAGTGTGCCGGCCAACAGACACACTGCGCCGAGCCATGCCAGGCTTCTTATCGTTCGGGCGATCGGTTGAATCGCCGTCGGGCCGCGGCGGTCGATCTCACTCGCATAGACCTGGTCGGCAGTACCGAGCAAAGCGGCGCTGGTGCCGCGGGCTGAAGTATCCAGCAGCCCCGTAAGAGATCCTCGGCGCCAGGCGCCGAGCTCCTCCAGAGACCGAGCCACACCAAATGCAGTGAGCCGGCGGTAGTTCCTCCAGGCCAGCGATGCAACCACTGCCAGAGAGATCAGCGCGATGCCCCACGCTCCCAGCACCCAATAGGAGACCTGAATCAGTCCAAGTCGATAGCCCCAGGCGGCCAGCCCCCACAGAAGCGCGACGGTGCCAATCCCAATGGCGCACCAGGCCAGCCCCGTTCGGCTCCGCAGCGGGCTGGTGAGCCGTTGGAGTGCCTGGCGGGTGGCCGGCGAGCTCATCCGCCGTACCCAACAGCGTAGGAGAACAGATTCACTCCCATTCGCAATGCCGATTCACGCTTCTCGGGTGGATCATCGTGCACTTGAGGATCCTCCCAGCCGTCACCCAGGTCGGATTGATAGGAGTAGTAAACCGCCAGACGTCCATTCAGAAAAATACCGAATCCTTGTGCTGGCTTTCCGTCATGGTGGTGGATCTTCGGAATACCCTTCGGAAACCGGTATACGACGTTATAGACCGGGTGATCCAGTGGAACCTCGGTCAGCGACAGATCAGGAAAGAGGCGACCCAACTCTCGCCTGATCGACGCGTCCATGCCGTAATTGTCGTCGGCATGGAGAAAACCACCTTGTTCGAGATACCGGCGGAGCACCCGCAGATCCTGCTCGCTCCACCGCACGTTCCCGTGTCCGGTCATGTAGATGTACGGAACGTTCCAGAGATCGTCGTCATTCAGGGTGACGACTCTCTCCTCGGCCGCCACACGAAGCGTGGTGCGGGACCGGATGGCGCTCAGCAGGTTGGTGAGACTCGAAGGATTGGCGTACCAGTCACCGCCTCCTTCGTAATGCAGTCGGCCGACTGTCATCACGGGCTCCGGCCGGGCCTGGAGGCCCAGTGCCAGCAGCAGTGGCCAGAACACAAGCATCATCAGGGTAGCTCCATAACCAGCTTATACACCTCATTGCGAGGAAGACCCAGGGACTCGGTGAGACGACGCACCACCTCACGACGGGTGAGCCCCTCGGCCAGGAGCGAGGTCGCTTGCTCCACTGCATCCTCAGTACGATCGGGCAGCGGGAGAGGTGTCCCGGTGCCTTGAAGAACGACCGTCAGCTCGCCCCGGGGCGGTATGGCGGAAAAATATTCGACCAGCTCACCGAGAGTGCCGCTCCGGATTTCTTCGTGAAGCTTGGTCAATTCCCTGCCCACGACGGCAACTCGATCGGCACCCGCAAACGGGATCAGATCCTCCAGCAGTGTAACAAGCCGAGGCGGCGCCTCGTAGAACACCACGCTCCACTCTTCGGTTGCGGCCCTGCTGAGCAGCCTGTTCCGCTCCCTTCCCTTTCGAGGAATGAACCCGAGAAACAGGTAACGGTCGGCGGGAAGACCGGAGGCTGACAGGGCGGTCGCCACAGCAGATGGACCGGGGACCGGCACCACGGTGACACCGGCTGCCTTTGCCGAGGAGACCAGGTCCGCTCCGGGATCGCTGACCGCCGGCGTCCCTGCGTCGGATACCAGCGCGACGTCACGACCAGATAGGAGAATGTCGAGCAGCGATTTGGTTCGATGTTCGTGAGAGTGCGCGTGAAAGCTGAGGACGGTAGGTGCCGCTCCCAGGTGAGTGAGCAGTCCCCGGGTGCGCCGAGTATCCTCGGCAGCGACGACTGGTACCCGGCGCAGCACTTCCGCCGCTCGCTGCGAGAGGTCGGCAAGATTGCCGAGTGGAGTCGCTACCACGTACAGGGTCCCAGGAGGCATATGTAGGTCGGAGAAGTCAGAGAGGACGAAGAAGTCGGGGAGGTGTCGCTCGTTAGCTCTCACCTCTCCGACTTCTCCGTCCTCTCCGCCGCTTCCGCCTTAGCTGAGGTGCTGCTTGATCTTGCCTTCGAGTGTTGCCTTGGGAACCGCGCCAACTACCGTATCAACGTGGCGGCCGTTCTTGAAAAAGAGAATGCTCGGAATCGAGCGAACGTTGAACCGCATGGCCGTCCGCTGATTGGCATCTACGTCGACCTTTGCCACCTTGGCCTGGCCAGCATACTCGCCGGCCAGTTGTTCGAGGATGGGCGCGACGATCTGACAAGGACCACACCATGTCGCCCAGAAATCCACCAGGACGAGTCCATCCGCCTGCTCGATCTCTGCGGCAAAGGAAGCGTCACTGACGTGAACGGTGGGGGTATTCGTTGCACCCATCTTGTTATTCTCCTGTAATGTTGTAGCCGTGCGCACTGCCGCCGGCCTGCGTAACTCTGGAGGTCCCGGTGCCTGACCGCCCCCGTATTGCCCATGTCGGCATAGCTGTCGACGATCTGGAGAACGCGGTGTCCTTTTACCGAGATATCCTCGGAATCGAGCCGCACCCCCCGGAAGTCGTTGACGGTGCCAAGATCGTCGCACTCCCGTTCGGCGATGCCCAAGTGGAGCTGCTGCAACCTGTGCTGGCTGAGAGCCCGGTGGGCAGGTTCCTCGCCAAGCGAGGACCAGGCATTCACCACATCTGCTACCGTGTTCCTGACCTGGACGCCGCGGTCCGGGCATGCCGGGAGGCAGGTTATCGCCTGGTAGACCAGGTGCCCCGCACCGGTGCAGCAGGCCGCCGGATTGCATTCCTCCATCCGAAATCTACCGCCGGCATCCTGCTCGAGCTGACTGACTAGAACATAACAGGCCGAGACGCAAAAGGTTCCCGGGCTATGGCTTGGGAACGCTGTCTCTGGTTCCTTCTATGCAAGGACGTGCGGGATTTCCGGCGGCAGTAAGATCGACCTGATTGACCAGCCAGGAACCGGCATTACTCCTGATCGCGACAAACGGGACACTCCAGGTGCAGGTCTGGCGTCTGATCTCGACCTGGAGCGCACGGCGTTGCGGGGACTCCGGCACGTCCGATGTCACCCGGAACCCATCGCTCCGCAGGTACGCCTGCATAATGGCTACGCGGCGTTCCCAGTCCTGGGGCTGGCCAGTTTTGGACGCAGGGCCGCTGGCGGTCCCCCAAAGCTCGGCCATTTTGGTCAGATTGCTATCCGCAACAGCCTGCATGAACCCCTGGACTGCTGCGGCCGCCGAAGTGGCAGGCTGCACCGGCGGCGTACTCCCGCCGCAAGCGACCAGAAGGCATGCCGCCCAGCACCATGGTGGCTTGGTCACAAGTTTCTCACTGGTCGAAGGTTAGGCAGCGAAGTTAACCGGCACTGGAACGCTGAGCAATGCGACCGATGCGCCTCTACATCAACGTCGATCATGTAGCGACCCTCCGCCAGGCAAGAAAAACGGACGAGCCTGATCCAGTCGCCGCCGCACTGGCATGCCAGGAGGCTGGCGCGGACGGCATCACCGCTCACCTTCGCGAGGACCGCCGCCATATCCAGGACAGCGATGTAGCCCAACTGGTGAAGACGGTGAACGTCTTCAATTTCGAGCTGGCAACCAGTCCCGATGTGGTCGAGCTCGCCTGCCGGCAGGTGCCCTACCAGGCGACCTTGGTACCCGAGCGACGGGAAGAAATCACCACTGAGGGAGGGCTCGACCTGAGTCGTCCCGGCCCCCGGCTACGGGAAACGATCCGTCGGCTTCAGGAGGCTGGGGTTCGCGTCAGCCTCTTCATCAATCCGGATCTGCAAACACTGAAAGCCGCCAGCGATCTTGGCGTACCAGCGGTGGAGCTGCACACGGGCCGGTACGCAAACTCCTGGCGTCAGGGCGATGCTGCCCTGGAAGAGCTCCGCCGCGCCGCAGAGGAAGCGGCCAAGATGGGATTCTCCGTGCACGCCGGCCATGGACTGACCTATGCCAACGTAGGCCCGGTCGCGAGAATTCCGGAGATCGAAGAGTTGAACATCGGCCACAGCATCGTAAGCCGTGCCGTGATGGACGGAATCCGCACTGCCGTCGCGGAGATGAGAAGGGCCATGGGCAGGAGCTCCTAACGCCCGTGTTGATGCCATTGCGGTCAGCCGATACCTTCCACTCAGCATGACACCTGTGCTCCTGACTCCCGACTTCCGGCTCCCATGACTAACCCGCTCGGCACCGCGGATTTTTTTGCGCTTGAGGCGGGCGAGAGCCTGGATCGACTCGAGAACCTTCTCAACAGTGGTACCCCACCTCCGGGTGACGAGTTCCTCCGGATGGTGCGGGTCCTCCGCGGTTCAGCTCTCATGGCTGGTCAGACACAGATCGCAAAAGCCGCCGGCGCTCTGGAGGCGGTCGCCAGATCGCACCGAGACCGTGCCTTGACCTGGGACGCGGGTACTCGCGAACAGCTTGCCCAGGCTGTCGAAGAGTTCCGACTTCTCATCCGACGCACTCGGGAGTGGAATGACAGCGACACAGCTCGTGCCGCACGCCTTACCAGCGCGCTGGAGAGTCGCCTGGGAAAGGTGCCCGCCGGCGGACAATCCGCAGCTGGGACGCCGCAGGAGCTTCATACCGGAGTCCGTGCCTTTGTGGCCAGAGAAGGCGCGCTCATCGCGAGCGCGCTGGACCGCGCATCCCGAGCACTCCGTGCCTCTCCGCTCGATCGAGAACCGCTTTACAACGTGATCCGCCGGATGCAGTCCCTTCGTGGTCTGGCCGAGTTGGGTGAGCTCGCGCCGCTGCCGGACATCCTGGATGGCATTGAGCTGGCAATCGGAGACCTCACGCGGCTGTTCGCACCGCCACCCGGTGTCGATGAGGTCATGGATGCCGCAGCCCTGGCCTTGACGCGAATCTCACGCGATGTCGCCGAGCGCGGCCGACCGGACCCACAGGCGAGCGAGGCCGGCAGATTCACCGAGCTCCTGCTACGCGCGTTCGCCGTCGAGCGGGACGTTGTGCCTATAGAATCGCTCTACCGGGACGGCGATACCCAGCCGGTCCAATACCCGGTTGCGCAGCCCCAGTTTACCCCACCGGAGCCATTGGGTCCCCTGGAGCTCGTCAGTCAGGGTGAGCATCTCTGTCAGAGCGCCGATCTGATTGCCGCCGCGCAAAGCCAGGTAGAACGAGACCTCCGGCTCTATCGTTTGGTCGGCGCCTTACGATCCGCTGCGGTGCCGAGCTCCGATCCGATCGCTAGTGCGCTCGGCATCTTTGCCCGGTCGGCCCAAGAAGCGCTAGGAGCAGGGGTGGCCAGCCGGAGCATTGATGGGCTGGTGGCGCGGTTGCATGAGGCCGGACAGCTCCTGCGAGCTGTGGTGGATAGCGACGACCGCATGCTCATCTCGCGGCGTCTGCTCGACGTTGCCCACCGGCTCGATGAGCTCCGGACCGGGGCCGTGTCGTCTGATGACCCCGTTCCCATCGAAACGCTGGTCTACGACTCCTCACCGGAGATCGTGCCCATCGAGAGCCTGGCTCCTGATGACTCCAGGACGCGGGGCGTGGTAGAGCCTGGCCCGACAGGGCTTGAGCTGAGTTTTAGCACGCTCGAACGGCTGCTTCGTTCGGGTGCACCAACAACCCAATCGTTCGCAGCTGCCGTAGGTGGTGGCGCTCGGGATGACATAGCCGGCGAATCGCCGGTGGCGATTACCAGCCTGTGTTACCGCGGCCACGCCGCACTGGAGCGGGCTGACGCGGTGCGTCAACAGATTACCGCTGAGCTCGGCCGCGACGCCAACCTGGCCACCTTGCGCCCCTTGCTGCAGGAGTTGCTCGACCTGGTTCCACTCGCGCTTGCCGAACCATGAGCTGAACGCCCGGCCCTTCGCTCGCCGGGTTATCCCAGCTCTCCTTGGTATCGGCGTCTCGCTGGGCCTTCTCTGGTGGGCGCTCCGCGGGGTCAGCGCCACGGACATCCTGCACCATGTCACGCAGGCCGAGCTGGCACCACTCACCATTGCGGTTGTACTGGCAACCCTGACTTTTCCCATTCGCCTCATTCGGTGGCGCTTCCTTTTGAGGGATGAGGCGGGACAGCACTACCCTGCTGGACCGCTGTGGCACGCGGTGGCGCTCGGGTTCATGGCCAACAACATCCTGCCGCTCCGCGCCGGTGAGCTGGTACGCTCCTACACTGCCGCACGCCTCGCCCAGATCCGCTTCACGACAGTTCTGTCGTCGATCGCGGTAGAACGCATCTTCGATGGACTGACGATTGTCGCGCTTCTGACCGTGGCTCTGCTCAGTCCCGACCTTCCGCGCTCAGTGACGATCGGCGGGGTTTCTGTCGCCCACCTGGCCCGCATGGCAGGTCTCATCGGTGGGTTTGGCTTGCTCATGGCCATCCTGATCCTGGTGGCCCCGCTTGCCGCCGAGCGGCTGGTTCATCGAGTGGTGCCCTGGCCCCGGGCTGCCAACCGTATCGTCGATCTCATCGAAGGTGTGCGGCAGGGGCTGGTGGTGCTCCGAGCCCCCGCTCGGCTGATGCTGGTCGTCTTCTGGTCTTTTGTTCTGTGGCTAGTCAATGCTCTCGCGTTCTACGTCGGCTTTGCATCGTTCGACATTCCGGTGAGCTACTTCGGAGCACTCCTGATGCAAGGCCTGCTGGTGCTGGGGATCTCCATTCCTTCAACGCCCGGCTTCTTCGGACCGTTTGAAGCAGTGATCGTCGCGGTGCTCGCGCTGTATGGCGTGCCCGCTGACGCCGCCTTCACCTACGCCATTTCCTTTCACATCACCTCCTTTGTACCAATCACGCTGCTCGGACTTTGGTCACTGGCCAGAACACCAGGTGGTTTTCAGGGGCTCCGCCAGGCGAACTTGTGACCCACTCCGTAGCTCTGCAGGCACTGGCCAAGTTGAATCTCTTTCTTCGCGTTCTTTCCCGTGACCAGGACGGATACCATGGGATCGAGACCCTTCTGTGTCTCATCAACCTGTCGGATTCGATTCAAGCCGAGCGGCGAGATGGGCGCGGCGTTACGATCGACGTCACCGGAGCCGAAGTAGGCCCTGCTGCCGAGAACCTGGCGGTGCGGGCAGCCAGCCGTGTGCTCGAAGCGACCGGTAACCGCTTCGCGATCCACCTCTCCCTCACTAAACGGATCCCGGTAGGGGCAGGACTGGGTGGAGGGTCGAGCGATGCGGCCGCCGTGCTTCATGCCGTCAACCGCCTGGCCGGTGACGCGGTACCGCGTCACGAACTGCTTC